>DASPKH010000026.1:0-2107 GCA_035628175.1 Patescibacteria group bacterium | reverse complement strand
GCCCTTGCGGTTAATTTCATATACTTTGTCGGAAAGGCTGTATTTTTCAAGTGCAAAACGATTAGCAAATTCAGTATTTGTCTGCAAAATATCGGAGCCCGCAGCCAGAAAATCACGGTAAATATTTTCAACGAGGACCGGATTTTTAATGTTGTAGACGTCCGGTGGCATTTCCGTGCATCCGCGGTTTGCCAACTCAATAGCCATTGAGCCGTCGGTGACAAGTGGTGTTGCGCCGAGGCGTTCGGTAAAAGGCGTTTTTAAAAAAGCTGTATTCATTAATTGTAGATTGTTTCCTGTGCGTTTGGTATGTCTTTAAAAGCGAGAGTTTCCAGTGAATATGTTTTTAAAGGGAATTTATAGAGATATATCGAAATCAGAAGCAGACCAATATTCTGCAAAACTTTCGGCCAGCCTACAGGTGTTGCCTCTACCTGGGCAAAACACCCGCAGTCAATTTTCAAACCCTGCGACATCGCCCAGAGTATACCGCCAATAAACATCACGAGCATCGCCCCCACGATCGCCGCGTTTGCCCTGATGCGAACGCCGAGAATAAGGAAAATTCCCGTAATAACCTCGACCCAGGGCAGTGTTATCGCCATAATATTTACTAGCGTATAGGGTACAAGCTGGTAGTTGGCGATTTCTTTTGCAAATGCTTCAGGGATCGGGATTTTGCCTAGTCCAGCAAAAATAAACAAACCACCAAGTGTAAATCGCGCAATGAGATTTAAAAACACGTTTGATAGGATTTTTCGCATATTTTTAAAGGCGGAATGAAACAATAAAATGCCGGTCTTAAAAAAACGGATTTCCGGTATTTAAAAAAAGTTTATGTAAAAATACGGTTTTTACGCGGTACTTAAAAAAAACAATGTTTTTAAACACCATTTCCTGATGGGTTCACACCGGGTTCCAGCCCTTTGTACCCAGCAGTTTTCTTGGGTGACGTTATCAGGCCAAGCATCATAATGATACTTGTGGTAATAATAATAAAAAACAAGATCCCCTCGCTGAAGCCCTCAATTTTGTAGCCTTCAGGAATACTGTAATACAGCAAAATTGTAATAAGGCCACGCGGGGCAAGCAATATCTCCGGGTAAATACTTGTTTTTAAAACGAGTTTGAGATTGATAAAACGCACGAAATAAAGGAATAAAACAATAGCTGTCCCTATAGTCAGCACAAGCGGATCACTCAGAAGACTGATGCGAAAACTATACCCGAATATTACAAAAAAGAATGTTCGCACAAGAAAAGCCGTTTCAGCCGTAATAAAAGTAAAGTCCTGAAGTATCGGCTTCACACGATCAATTGTAATAAAGTTCGCCATTCTACCACGGAAAAACAATCCTGTATTATTCAGTGCCAAGCCAAATATCAGGATGAGAAGCAGTGAAGAAAGGTGCAAAAGTTTTCCGGCAGAATATAACAGAATAAGTATAGCCAGCATCAGGAAAATTCTGACCTTCGTAGCGATTTTATTAAGAAAAAATATGAGCAGGTATGTGCTGATAACAGATAAAATTACCGTTATGACAACACTAAGAAGCGAGGAAAGCGGAGGTAGAGCCGCTGCTTCTTCACTGTTGGTAAGGATATTAAAAAGCATGATCCCTAGAATATCAGAAAATGTGGCCTCATAGATCATAAACTCGCGCTTTTCATTTGAGAGGCTGCTGACGCTAGGTATTACGATGGCGCTGCTGACTACCGATAGCGGTATCGCATACACCAGCGCCCTGAGAAAAGATACATTCAGAAAATATTGGAAAATCAGGGCTATGACGACAGACGTTGCCACTAATATCAGGGTGGCCGTCAGAAATGAGTTCCTGATAAGTTGCATTTTATCCCGCGACAAGTGCAGATCAAGCGCCCCTTCCAGCACAATTACTATTAATCCCACAATACCCAGTATCTCAAGCATCGGAAAAAGATCGCCGAGATCCATATTCCACGAGCGGGTAAGGAATTTTAAACCTATTCCGGTACCGATTAAAAGCAGTACTGAGGGGATTTTAAAGCGTCCAGAGGCCAGATTGAAAATATATGATAATATCACTAAGGAGCTGACGGCTATCAGTAGCGTGTACGAATCCAT
>DASPKH010000025.1:0-5819 GCA_035628175.1 Patescibacteria group bacterium | reverse complement strand
TGCTGTCGGAAAAGCCCTTGCAATGGAAATGGTGCTCGCCGGGAAATTTATTTCAGCTCAGGAGGCTTATCAGGCAGGATTGGTTAATAAAGTTTTACCAGTTGAGAGTTATCTTGAAGAAGCCTTTGCACTTGCAAAAGACGTTGCAGCAAAGCCACCGGTCGCGCTGCAACTGGCCAAAGAAGCAGTTTTAAAAGCATTTTCCACAACGCTGGAGGGCGGATTGGAATTTGAGCGTAAGAATTTTTACATGCTTTTTGCCACTGAAGACCAGAAAGAAGGAATGGCAGCATTTGTGGAAAAGCGAAAACCGAAATTCATTGGAAAATAGCAATCTTTTAAATCTACTTGTAAAAAACTGAAACTAGTAATAAAAATATGGACTTTTCAACATTATTATACGAACTGAATGAAGGCGTTTTAATGCTCACGCTCAATCGCCCGGATGTTTTTAATGCCTGCAATGAAGAATTGACAAGTGAGCTTCAGGTAGCTTTAAAGGCAGCAACGAACGATGAGGCTATTCGCTGTGTCGTTTTGACGGGGGCAGGAAAAGCATTTTGTTCCGGGCAGGATCTAAAGGATGCGCCCAAAGGTGGCGGTAAGCGTTCACTGTCGGATTCACTTCAGCGCCGGTATAATCCCATTATTCGCCTGATGCGTGATATGCCAAAGCCGGTGATTGCAGGAATTAATGGGGTTGCAGCCGGTGCCGGACTTTCACTTGCATTGGCGGCTGATGTTCGCATTATGAGCTCCACAGCACGGCTAGTGGAAGCATTTTCGGCAATAGCTCTTGTGCCGGATTCGGGTGCAAGCTACTTTTATCCGCGCATGATGGGTTATTCCCGCGCATTTGAATTTGCAACGCTCAATAAACCAATTACAGCGTCCGAAGCGCTCAGAATGGGAATTGTATCGAGCGTCATTTCACCCTCCGCTTTTAAAACTGCGCTTTTAAAAACAGCAAAGGTGTATGCTGACGGCCCGACAAAAACGTACGGTTACGTTAAAAAAATGCTTCAGCATGGCATGACAGCTTCGCTTGATGAGATGCTCGAAATGGAAGTTGAATACCAGCAGCAGGCAGGCGATTCGGCTGATTACACGGAAGGCGTGCAGGCTTTTATTGAAAAACGACCTGCGAAATTCACCGGACAGTAACATTATTTTTTTTAATCTTATTATACAAGGGAAAAGGATTTTAGGTGGGCAATATTTTTAAAAGACTGTTTGGAAAAAAAACAAAAAGTTTATCAGACATAAAAATCATTTTCAGTGATATTGACGGTACATTGTATAACAGACAGGGAGAATTACGTCCACAAACGCGAAGATATGCCTTAGAATTACACAAAGCAGGAGTAAATCTAATCCTTGCGACCGGGCGAGAGCATCAGGTTGCGGAGGAAGCATTAGATGGTCTTGGCCTTACAGCCCCGATTATTTCCCTTGATGGCGCTCTCGTGCGCGAACCAGGCTCAGGAAAAATCCTTCATATCCATCCTATTGAGGAGAAGTATATTGCTCCACTTTTTAAAGAAATAGAGAATCATAAAATTTCCTTTACTATTATGACGCCCGAAGGAAATTATTACAATGAAGAGCCGGATCTTCCCTCGCACCTGCAGCATCCTGAGACAAAGCATTTTAAAACGGAAGCACTACCGAAAGCAAAAGATAATTTTCTGCGAATTTTCCTTACAGGCAATCGAGCTTTTATTACAAGCTTGTATGAAAAAATACAGAAAAATCAACTTCTACATGTAAATGACTTTACTACATATGAATCACGCCGTGAAAGCGGCAAACACTATCTGGAAATAAAGCCTCATACATCAAATAAAGGCATTGCAGTGAGCCATATTCTGCAAGCGCGGGGTTTACAACCTGCTGATGCTGCCGGAATCGGGGATTACCGCAATGACGTGGAAATGCTAAGGGCCTGCGGATATCGCGTTGCAATGGCCGATGCTGTGGCCGAGCTCCGCGACATTGCTGATTATATCACGAGTAAAAACTGCGAAGAGGGTGGCATTGAAGAGTTTTTTCAAATGGTTTTAAAAGCAAAAAGGAACGCACTTTAGTAGTAGATTTGTATATTAGAAGATTCTTTATCTTTAAACAAAATACTGCTACCGAAAGTAATTTTTTATGGCAACCACAAAGCCGACACTTTTTGAACAATTACGCAGTTCCGAGCATGCGCCAGAGGTTGATTCCAATGACGGTGGCCTGCGATATTCATGGCAGATAAAAGCCCTTATCGTGTTTTTAACGACACTTTCGACGACGTTCTTTTTTCCAACCAGGGTAGATATCAAAGTAAGTCACCAGACAAATTCAACCTCACAGATCGGTCTGCCGTGGACAAGTGAGACGGTACGCGCTAAATTCCCATTTCCAATTTATAAAAACCCGGATACGCTTTCTAAAGAAGTTCAAAGAGCGCAGAATCTGACGCCCCCTGTTTTTGTTCGTGATACATTTGCTATGCAGATGGCTATCAGGAATATTGAAAATACAATAAGGCTTTTTCCGCTTGCCGGTGTAGTGGCAGGAATTGTACCACCAGAAGATTCAGCTGGACTTTACCAAACTTTTTCGCGTCAGGCCCTTTCACAGTTTTTCTCCTTTCCTGCTTCTGAACAGCAAAGGTTTCTTAGCGATATACAGATTTTTTCACGTGAATTTTTTACTACTGTTTATAAGAACGGCTTTATAAACAGAAGAAAGGAATCTATAGGAAATCCAGATATTACGCTGCGAATCTCGCCGGTAGAAGAAACACTGCTGCCGGTTTCTGATATTCTTGACTCTTCTGATTATAGGAAAATGTCTGAACAGTTTCTTGTGAGCAGGACGTTACCAGGTATGCTACAGCTTGGTATAGAGATACTTCGTAACGGAATGGTGCCAAATATCATTTATTCAGAACAACTGACCGAACAGGCCCGGAAACTTGCTGAACAATCAGTTCCCCAAACACTCGGCATAGTACATTCCCAGGAAGTAATAATTCAAAAGGGTGAGCGCGTCACCCCACTTGCGGTTTTAAAACTTCAGTCATATGAAGACACCCGCCGTCTGCAAGAGAAAACAGCCTATTCGCTTCCAATGTTTATCGGCAGCTTTGGCCATGCAGGTCTGATTTATTCGTTGTTAGTACTGTATCTCTACTATATCCGTAAAAAGATATTTGCCGATAATTTGAATCTTGGTGGCATTAGTTTTATTATTATTATTGTTTCGCTGATGTCGTGGGCGACAATCAAGATCAATACAAGCTGGCCAATTGAATATGCCGTCATCATACCGGCATTTTCAATGCTTATTGCCATAATATTTGATTCTCGAACGGCTTTTTATGCCACAGTGACAATGTCGCTTTTTATGGCTGGTATCCGTGGAAATGATTATGCCACCGGAACGGCTGCAATGCTGGCTGGAACGCTTGGAGCGTATACCGTACGGGATATTCAGAGCCCGACACAGATATTCCGGTCTATATTTTTTATTATGATCGGCTATACCGTTGCAATTGTGTCCTTTGGGCTGGAGCGTGCGGCTGAAAGCCGCACGATCATTCAGCAACTGTCTGTTGCGGGTTTAAATTCAGCTATTGCGCCGCTTTTCACTTTTGGAATTCTCCTTATTCTGGAAAAATTCACAGACCTGAATACTGATATGCGGCTGAACGAATTTGACAATCTCAATCACCCGCTTTTACTCCAGCTCAATGAAAAAGCTCCCGGTACGTACCAGCATACGATGATGATTGCACGCCTTGCAGAAAGCGCTGCGCGTGCTATTGGCGCACGCCCTCTCCTTGCGAAAGTAGGCTCGTATTTCCATGATGTGGGAAAACTGGCAAAATCTGAGTACTTCGTAGAGAACCAAATCAATATTGACAATAAGCACGATAGGCTTTCCCCGAAAAAAAGTACAAAGATCATTCGCGATCACGTACAGGATGGGATTGAACTTGCCAATGAATACAAACTCCCACAGCAAATCGTTGATTTTATTCCTCAGCATCATGGCACTATGCTTATCAAGCACTTCTATGCAAAAGCCTTAGAAGATGCGATTTCAAAGGGAACATCTGTCAATGAGGATGATTTCCGCTATCCAGGCCCAAAACCAGCAACCAAGGAATCTGCTATTGTAATGCTTGCCGATTCGGTTGAAGCAATTTCCCGTACGATGAATACGGATGACCGCGATGAGCTTGAAAAAGCAATCAATTCAATCTTCCGCGACAGGCTTATGGACGGGCAGCTAGATAATACGGATCTGACACTAAAAGACCTATCCCTGATTAAGGAAGCCTTTGTGAAAAACCTTATGGGAATTCACCATCAGCGTATAGCTTATAAGCAAATCCCTGTTATGCCTGATCAGAAACGAAATCCGCAGGAACCACCGGAACCGAAATGAACAAACAGGTAACGGATAATGAGCCGCTTTTAAAAGCTTTTTTGCGGCCGCTCGCTGAATTTGGCACGTATATCTCCCTTGAGCGCGGGCTAGCTGCAAATACACTTCATGCATATAGGCATGATATCGAGGCGTTTGCCCGTTTCCTACAGGAATCAGGTGTTGCCTCATTTCCCGGAGCTTCGACAAAACACCTGCTCCAGTTTTTAAAGACTCTTGAGAAGATCGGCCTCAGTGCTACAAGCCGGGCACGCTATCTTTCTACATTGCGCAATTTTTATAAATTTCTGTGTGCCTCGGGCATCGCTGTTGATGACATTACTCAAACAGTCGAGCTGCCAAAAACAGGACGCCAGCTTCCGGAAACGCTCTCGATAGATGATGTTTTAAAAATGATGGTTCAGCCGCAGACGGACGAACCATCAGGCATCCGCGACCGCGCAATGCTGGAAACCATGTACGCATGCGGGCTTCGTGTTTCAGAGCTCTGTTCTTTAAAAAACCGCGATATTCTTCCCGATGCTGAAATCGTTAGGGTTTTCGGCAAAGGTTCCAAAGAGCGCATTGTACCGATCGGATCATCAGCGCTGGAGTGGATTTCACATTATCAAAAAACTGTTCGCCCGCGTTTTTTAAAAAAAAGTTCGATTGATGATGTGCTTTTTTTAAATCAGCGCGGTGGGGCATTTTCACGTATGGGTGTCTGGAAGCTTGTTGACAAATACGCCCGCCAGGCAGGCCTGAGTATCCACGTGCATCCACATCTTTTTCGGCATTCATTTGCCACACACCTGCTTGAAGGCGGCGCAGACCTTCGCGCCGTGCAGGAAATGCTTGGCCACTCGGATATTTCAACAACGCAAATCTACACGCATTTAGACCGTGAATACATCCGCGAGGTTCACCGCACCTTTCACCCACGCGCCTAAATGTCTTTTAAAAACATTCACCATGAGCTTTTTAAAAATATTCGTTTTTTGCATTTTTATTGCAAACGTTACCTCCACCTCAGCACAAACAGGAATATTTGTACAACCCGACGTAAAGTGCGGGATTGAAAATCTCGTTGACACAAATTTCGAGCTGCTGAAAGGGAAAAATGTTGCGCTGCTCACAAACCAGGCCGGGCGTCTGAAAAACCTAACGTCTAGTCTCGATGCTTTCAAAAACACTGATCAGTGCTTTTTAAAAGCCGTCCTGGTTCCCGAGCACGGCTATAACGGGTCGGTTCCTGCCGGTGAAAAGGTGGAAAGTTTTCTTGACAGCTCAAGTATGATCCCGGTCTATTCACTCTATGGCACCAACCGCCGTCCTCTCCGCGCCATGCTCCAGGACTGCGACGTCGTGGTGGTTGATCTACAGGATATCGGCGTTCGTAG
>DASPKH010000024.1:0-9625 GCA_035628175.1 Patescibacteria group bacterium | reverse complement strand
TCTTAGTTCCCATCTAAACAATTTTACGTATATTTGGGTTTTCAACACACATTGCCGGAAATTACCATGCATAGTGAAAAGCAAAGCCCTGATAGCCAGGATCTACCAACAAAATTCCAGATCAAATCCCATGAAGCGCTGATGAGCCTTTGGTGGACATCCCTCATGCTGAAAAAAACATCGTCACGCCTTTTCCAAGATTACCTTGCTTCTGATGCGCAGTTCAATATTATGGTGCTTTTAAAAGATGCCACCGAACCGCTCACGCAGAATGACCTTAGCAAAATGCTACTCGTGGATAAATCGAACATTACAGGACTGATAGACCGGCTGGAAAAGCAGGACTACATACGCCGCAATAAAGTCGAAGGCGACCGCCGCAGCTATCATATCACACTTACTGACGCCGGACGACAGCTTATTAATAAGCTCGACCGTATGTACCTTAAAAAAGTGGCTCAAATCATGAGCGAGTTTGAACCCGAAGATTACGATACACTGATCCGCCTCACGCGCAAAATCCGCAATGGAGTTCGCAGTGGTGAAGCAAAAACTACAAAGGCAACAAAAAAAGAAAGAAAAGCCTAGTTTTTAAGAGGTCATTTTAAATTCTTTTTAAGAGTGGAAATTCATCATGAAACGTACATGGCGGATTTCCCCTTTTTCGCTTTTCCTAATCCCCTAAAATCCAATACTCACATAGATTCTGCTCTAGTGACCTCAGACCTAGTTCCCTTTTACCGTTAAAAAGTTAAAAAAATCTAAAAAGGTTACACTTATAAACTTTCCCTTGACAAGTTTAGTTATAAACTGTATATTTGCCACAAGTGGTCTGAAACAACTTCTTTTTTTAAGGAAATTATATGAAAAATATTTTGTCTTCCCGAGGTTTGCTTGCCTACATTGTTGCGGTCTGTGTTGCAGTCCTTGTTAAAACTCGTTATCGGGTTTTGTTTTCCGGTGTGCAGAATATCCCTCAAAAAGGAGGCGTACTGCTCCTTGGTAATCATACAAGTTTCCTCGACTGGGCAATGTTGCAGCTTGCCTGTCCCCGCCCAATTAGGTTTGTGATGGCACGCGAGTATTATACAAAATGGTATTTTAAAAAGGTGCTCGACATGTTTGGGGTGATACCGATTTCAGCCGCAGGAAGCCATGAGGCCTTGAAAACCATTCAGGAAATGCTCCAGCGTGGTGAAGTCGTTGGGCTTTTCCCCGAAGGCCGCATTACGCGCAACGGTCAGCTGTGCGAGTTCCAGCGTGGTTTTGAAATTGCTGCGAAAAATACTGATTGTACACTCATTCCATTTTACATGCGTGGCCTCTGGGGAAGCCGCTTTTCTCATGCAACGAAAAAATACCGTGCTACATCAGTTGTAAAAGGCCGTCGCAACGTGGCTGTGGCTTTTGGTGAGCCGATGGCAAACACTGCATCAACAATGGAAGTAAAGGATGAAGTTGTAAAACTTTCAGCGGCGGTATGGCATTCGTTCGCGCAGGACCTTCCACCGGTGCATATTCAGTGGCTTCATTCTGCAAAGCATTATAAAAAGAGCATTAGCGTAGTGAATTTTGACGGGCAGGAACTGACAAATGCAAAACTGCTCACTGCCGCTATAGCTTTTTCAAAAAGAATCGCAGTATTGTGCCGTTCAGAGCAAAATGTTGCACTGCTGTTGCCAACGAGTTCAGGTGGGATTATCACAAATCTTGCTGTGCTAATGCGGGGAAAAACTGTTGTTAATCTTAATTATACCGCCAATTCTGCAAGTCTTGATCACGCTTTAAAAATGGCGAAAATAAAGACAGTTATCACTTCACAGCAGTTTTTAAAAAAGCTGGAAGATCGTGGTTTTGATACAGGCGTTTTAAAAGGGGTGAAAGTTCACATGCTAGAAGACGTTCGAGCAGGGATCTCAAAGCTGACACTTTTAAAAATGCTCCTGATGGTGAAACTTCTGCCGACGGCGCTTGTAGAAACACTCTTTTTTAAAAATGTAGATGCAGATCAAACAGCAGCAATCCTATTCAGCAGCGGTTCAGAAGGTGTTCCCAAAGGTGTGGAGCTTTCACACCGTAATATCCTGGCAAATATCGAGCAGATCTGGAGTGTATTAAATCCGGTGGAGGACGACGTTGTGATGAATTCGCTACCAGTCTTCCATGCATTTGGCCTCACGGTCACGATGTTCATGCCGCTGGTGAAAGGTTTAAAAAGCGTTTGCCAGCCTGACCCGACAGACACACTTGCCGTTGGAAAACAAGTGGCAAAGTACAAATGTACATTGCTTTTCGGAACCTCTACTTTCCTTGGAATGTATGCGCGCAGTCCAAAGCTCCATCCGTTGATGTTCAGTTCGTTGCGCATGGTTGTGGCCGGAGCTGAACGCCTAAATGAGCACGTACGCGTCGCTTTTAAAGAAAAATTCGGCCACACAATCTACGAAGGCTACGGAGCTACAGAAACAACGCCCGTCATCAGCGTAAACTTGCCTGATATTCTACCAATTGATGACTGGACGGTACAGATGGGCAATAGTATCGGAACTGTTGGCCGGGCAGTACCGGGGACACTTTTAAAAATCGTTGATCCAGATTCCCTGCGGGAGTTGCCTGTTGGTGAAGCGGGGCTAATCCTCATCGGCGGGCCACAGGTAATGAAGGGTTATCTCAATGACGCAAAAAAAACAGCCGAAACAGTGATCGAAATGGACGGATTGCGCTGGTATAAAACCGGCGATAAAGGCCGGCTGAACGAAGAAGGTTTCCTGACAATTCTTGATAGGTACTCGCGCTTTGCTAAGATCGGCGGAGAAATGGTAAGCCTGAGTGCAATTGAAACGGAAATTTTAAATATTATCTGCCAGAGCGATCTTGATGTTGTAGCTGTTGCACTGCCGGATGTAAATAAAGGCGAAACGATCACGTTACTTGTGGGCAATAGCGAACTGAGCAATGCTGAATTTAAAAAGGCACTGATAGACGGCGGTTTGAATCCGTTGATGCTACCGAAGCAGATCATCAACGTTACCGAAATCCCAAAACTGGGTTCTGGCAAGACGGACTTCGCCGCCGCAAAACGCATCGCGCTGGAAGCGAATGCTGTGAAAATTGAGCCGGTAACAGTATAAAAAGCTTTTCAAAAGCCTGCCCCGCATTCTTATAATTTATAGTTGTGATTTTCAAAATCTATACCCATACGTTGTAATTTTTCTCTAAGTTTCTGTGCTTCCATGTAAGCTGAAGTATTGGGTTTATAACTCATATACCTTTTCACAAGATCTTGTATATAGATTGTATCATTTTCCCGAACATACATTGGTTGATGAACATTGACCTTTAGAGTGTCGATAAAATAGTTAATTACATCAAATTGTTGCCGCATTACAGCACTACCAAAAGCAGTGCAGTGACATCCCCGTATTAATTTTGACGGATCTGCTCCATACTGAACTAATAATTTGACCTTTTCAAGATTGTCGATTGAAGATTCGAATGCCGTAGTAGCAAAATGATAATTACCATTGACATCTGTAAAATCTTCTTCAATAGTATAATTGGGGTCGGCTCCGTGTTGAAGCAAAGCCCTCATAAACCGCAGGTCTGGTTCTCCATTAAAAGTAGAAAGGAACGTGGATGTAATTAGAGGGGTTTCTTTAGTAATTGGGCTAATGTAATTGGGATTGGCTCCTAATTCAAGTAACTTTGTAAAGGATTTATACTTTTCAGACAAAATACTTTGTATAAGTACATTTACGCCAAACTGGGGCTCACTGTATTCTAGAAGGTTTGGTTGTTTTTGTACAAGTTCTTGTATTCTATCTAGATCTTCATCTGAGACTGCTTTTGCAAGTTCAAAAGCTTCAGTATTTTCAAAATACATCGCATACCTATCGTATCCACAGCTTAATAAAACAATAGGACAAAGAAAATACAGGAGAAAAATTTTTATAAATGAAAGTGGAGGGAGTATGGTTGAAATCATATATATGTATGTGTTACATTGTAATAAAGGAGCAGTATAGTTTTCCTTAAGAACGCAAAAAGCCGGTACTTTACAGTACCGGCTTTTTAGAATCATATACCAAACTATCGATTTGTTTCCAGATTAATAACGGTCGTTGCTGTAACCACCGCGGTCTCCACCACGATTGTCACGGCTGCCGTAGCCACCGCGTCCACCGCGATCGCCACCACCACCACCCTCAGTGCGAGGACGTGCTTCGTTTACAACGATGCGGCGACCTGAAACCTCGGTTTCGTTGAGTGCGTCAATAGCACGCTGCGCTTCATCGTCTGAAGGCATTTCAACGAATGCAAAACCGCGTGGGCGGCCTGTGAACTTGTCGTTCATTACTTTTGCAGATGCCACAGTGCCATGTGCACCGAAAATTTCGCGTAACTCATCTTCTGTTGTGCTGTAAGAGAGGTTACCGACATAAATACTTTTAGCCATAAAAAAACCTTAAAAGAAAAACTAGAATAAATAAACTGGAAAGTTCAATGGTTTTAACTTTTTACCGGAGAGAAAAATTCCCGAGGAGAACTAATCGAGGTATATTTAAAGCATAAAAACTTTCACCGGATGCAATATACACTATTTTTTTGAGAAATACAAACATTTATTTTTAAAACTGTCTTTTTTTAACATATTTTTTAATTTATTTTGAATAGAATTTACTAGAAAGACGTTTTAAATGGCTTTGTAGCTACATCCAACACAAAAAAGTATTTTTATGCTTTTAGAGGGAATTGTATGGTAAAAGTGCTGCCTTCACCAGATTTACTTTCTACAGAAATTATCCCGTCGTGGGCTTCGACTATCCATTTCACGATTGAAAGCCCTAGGCCATTCCCTGGAATATTCATGGATGTCCGCGATTTATCTACACGATAAAACCTGTCAAAAATATAAGGAACATCCTCCTGCGGAATTCCAACACCCGTATCACGAACTGTAATAATTGCTTCGGAACTGTTTTTAAAGACCCGTACGAAAACCTCGCCACCCGGCAGAGTGTACTTTACAGCATTCTCAATGACGTTTAAAAAAACCTGATGCAACCTCTGATTATCGCCGCAGATTTTCACTTCACGCAAAATATCACAATGCAATTTAATATTTTTCTCTGCTGCTAGGATTTCCATGTCTTCACAAATATCAGCAACCAGCAGGCTCAGGTCAACATCTTCATCAGCCATTTTCACCTGCCCGCTTTCTGCCTTTGAAAGCTCGAGCAGGCTGCTCACCACGTTGGACAGTCGGTGGACTTCTTCAAGGGAACTGTTTAAAACGCGTTCGTATTCCTCCGGCTTTTTCCTGCTGCGAAGCGCTATTTCAATTTCGCCCATGAGAATTGCCAGCGGTGTGCGAAGTTCGTGCGAGGCGTCTGCGGTAAACTGCCGGATCTGGGCGAATGATGCTTCAAGCCGCTCGATCATCTGGTTGAGGGTGGCCGTGAGGCGCGCGATCTCGTCGTCATTTACCGGTGGCGGGGGCAGGCGGCGGCTAAGATTGCTGGCGGTAATATCGCGCGCAATCTGCGTAATATCGTCGATCGGCTGCAATGACTGCTTTGCAAGGAAATGCCCACCAATAAGTGATATAATGAGGATAAAGGGATACGCTACAAGGAGCGTTCCGAAGAGCCCTCCCAGCGTAGCTTCGATCTCGTCTACAGGATAGCCGATGGATATCTGCGCGTTTTTCGTGCGCATGAGCATTAGCCGAAGATTTTGCTTTTTAAAAACATACGGCGCAAATCCATGTAAAGCGCCATCAACCTTCTCAAACGCAAGATATGATGGCTGTGAAATCGTTGGCAACGAATCATTTGCGTTTAAAAGATTTTCAGAACGGAATACAATCTGGTTGTTAGTATCTGCAACCTGAATGTAAAAATTCTTGGAATTTAGAAGAATATGCTCGTAGACGGCTGTCCAGACCACATCACGCTCGGCTACCGCAGCTGAGTCCACTGGGCGGATTGGACCGTAAAACAGCTGTTTCTGATTATCCCGCAGAAAGGCAAATTCGTCCTGACGCCCACGTCTCTCTGTTTGTGCCGGACGAAGTGGCTTACGCGAAGCCTGCCGATTTTTGCCAATGATGTAATTCAGTGAATGTCCTACACGCTCGAGCGATGCATCGAGGTTTTGTCGCAGTTCGGTCGAAACTGATATGTACGACACCATGCCAAAAACAAGTAGCGTAAGCGCAACGATCGTTCCGTACCATATTGTTAGACGGTGGCGAAGGGATAAGTTCACTGAGTTTTTAAAAGCTTTTTAAAAATTGAAACTTAGGGGTTTTTCGGGAAAACTGAAAACGCGCATTTTTAAAAACATCAGCTTTAAAAGCAAAGGCGGGAACCACGCTTGCTTTTTAAAATCACCCTGCTATAATTACGCAGCTATAGCATTCTGCCTTTGGCGTTTTAAAAGCACAGTCAGGATCGGTGGCGTCATGAGCGTTGTGAGAATAACCATAATAACGATCACTGAAAACACTTCGTCCGTCACGACGCCAAGCGCTTTTCCAGCTGTCGCAAAGATAAGGCCAACCTCACCGCGTGGCACCATGCCCCAACCAACAATAGATTTATTGACATTGCCTGCAGCAAAACCTGCAATAAGCTTTCCGACAACAGCAAGCGCCGTAACACCAAGCGCCGTTACCAGCACTGGCCCGTCAAAAAGAGTTTCTAGGCGAACGGTCATGCCGGTAACAACGAAAAATATCGGAACAAAAAAATGTCCAAGCGGCGCAATGAGTTCTTCAATAGTATGATGCTCGTGATGCTCCACAACTTTTAAAATCCGCTCTTTTATTACTGGCTCGGATTCTTCTGCTACGATTGTAATGTCGGTAATAATTTGCGGTTTTTCAAACGACTGAAAATGTACCGGGTCAAGGAGCAATCCGGCAGCAAACGCACCAATAATTGGTGCCAGTCCAATAATTTCCGCAAGATAGGCAAAAACAAGACCAAGCGTTATCACAATGGTGAATTTCATACCGGTGCCTGTATTTATCTTTGAAAATGCGCGCGAAAAAAGCGGCGCAAGTATCCGCCCGAGATATACAGCGCTAATGAGGAATGCGGCTGCTTTTAAAATGATAATAGCGACCGACAGTACATCTACGGCACCCGTTTTGACAATTGCTGAAACGACGGCGAGAATAATAAGGCCAAGAATATCATCAATAACTGCCGCGCCAAGCACAATCTGTGATTCAGGCGCTTGAAGTTTGCCGAGATCACGAAATACACGCGCCGTGATACCGACTGACGTTGCCGTGAGCGTAGCGCCGATAAAGAGGTATGCATTAGAACCTAAGCCCGGAAGAAGGAAGGGAACGATAAAGACGCCTAATAATAATGGAACCACAACACCAATGATGGCAACTGCCGCTGCCCTGCCGCCGACTTTTGTCATTTGCTCCAGGTTAGATTCCATACCAATCTGGAAGAGCAGGATCACTACGCCTAATTCAGCAAGAAAATGGATAATTGTATCTGTAGGAATGGGTTCAAACCACTGAATTCCAATAAGCGATAAATTACCCAAAAGTACGCCCACCAGTAGCTCACCGAGGACAGAGGGCTGCCCGAAACGCTCTACAATGCTGGAAAGCTTTGCAGCAATAAGCAATACGGCGATCCAAAGTAGAGTGATACCAACACTGTGGCCCCCACCATCTCCTGTCGGTGCTGCAAGAAGACTGTTTGTAGCTGTAAATGCTATTCCTGTAAAGAGCAGAAGTTTATTGACAATTGAATTTTTCATGAAATTCCGGCATTGTTTTACACAAAAGAAAACCAAATTATCATTTTAAAAAGCAAGTTCCAAGCGAAACCCGCTTTAAAATGTAAAACAATACTCAAACAATACTTTAAAAACAAAAGTCCCTTGCTGAATTTTAAAAAACCCACCCGATTTTTTTTGTATCTTTGCTGTATGATTCAAAAGGAAAAAACTTTGCAAAAAGATATGCCCATTGGCGTTTTTGATTCCGGAGTGGGCGGCCTGAGTGTGCTGCGCCACCTGGTGGAAATGATGCCATCGGAAAAATTCATCTATCTTGGCGATACAGCCCGAGTGCCATACGGCAATAAATCGCCGGAAACCGTCCAGAAATACTCGCAGCAATGCGCACAATTTCTGCAAAAGTATAAGGTAAAGATGGTTGTGATCGCCTGTAATACAGCTTCGGCTCTTGCACTGGATGCCGTGGGCCAGGTGTCGGACGTGCCAGTAAGTGGTGTGATCATCCCAGCGGTAGAAGCAGCACTTAATGCTACACGAAACGGTAGAATCGGCGTCATTGCTACCCGTGCTACCATCAGCAGCCATGCCTATACACACACGATACTCGAGCGCGCGAAAAGTTTTAAAAAGAGCGAAGTAGAACTGTCAATTGAAGCAGAGCAGGCAGTATTTTTAAAAAATGGTGCGTCAAGCGAGGAATTCCCTTTTAAAAATAAAAAAATTGAAGTTTTCTCTCAGGCGTGCCCGCTGTTTGTGCCGCTTGTGGAGGAAGGAATGGCGCAGCATCCGTCCACGCGGTTGATTGCACGCGAGTACCTGGCGCCGCTACAGTCTGCGGAAATTGACACGCTGATCCTCGGCTGCACTCATTATCCTGTTCTGGCTCCGCTGCTATCAGACCTGATGCCGGAGGTGACGCTTGTAGACTCAGGCGAGCAGACGGCACTTGCAGTTCAGCAGATTTTAAAGATGAAAAATGCTTTGTCAGACCTGCCGCCAACAGAAGAACATTTTAAAAACATAGATTTTTTCGCAACAGACACGCCTCCAACATTTGCTACTGTAGCGGAACATATTCTTGGTTTCCGTGTGGAAACTCTTGCAATGGCAAGTGTGGATCAGCGCGAAGAGAAAACGCCAGTGTAGTATAAAAAAACAGCGCTAAGTTTTTTAAACATTTTTTTACAGAATTCTGCAAGAGAATTTATTCAAGATAAAAGTCTATTGAACTATGGAAGATGAGCAGGACCAGATAGAAATGCTGAGCAATGAGCTTGTAAAGAGCTTTCTCAGCACAATAGATATTCTTTCAGCGCTTGTTTCTTCGCAAGAGCGTTTCTACGAGGGTAGTCATTGTCATTTTGTTGCGGAAAAATCAGCTATTGTAGCTCGTTCTCTCGGGCTGAATGAGAGCGAAATCTTTGAAATTGAAACAGCAGCCCTACTGCACGATATTGGCAAAATCGGCTATTCAGACGTGCTGCTATCAAAATTTCCTAACGAAATGACAGGGCATGAATTTGACCTCTACACACGCCATGCGGAATTAGGCAAGCGCCTTCTTGAAATGCACTCGGGCTTTGAAACGATCTCCGAGATTGTTTACCAGCACCATGAGCGTATTGACGGATCAGGTTTTCCGCAGCATCTAAAAGGGGACAGAATTCACATAGGGGCTTCTATTATCGGTGTAGTGGATTTTTATCATAATGTGCTCTACCGACGGAAGCGTGACAGGCTACAACATACGGAAAACAGTTCAGCTCCGGCTAATGCAGCGAACTTCCTTCAAAGCACGCAGTCGCGCTATGCACAGGCGATAAATCATTTAAAGCAAAAATCCGGCTCACTT
>DASPKH010000023.1:0-12487 GCA_035628175.1 Patescibacteria group bacterium | reverse complement strand
GAATGTTTTAAAAAGAGATGCACCATGAACACTATAAAGTCTCGCTTCGAGCGTTTTGCATCATTTGCTTTTTCGTCAGCTGACTCTTTCAACGGGAGTACTGAGCTTTGGGATACGATCTCGCATTATGATTTTTACCTTTCAGAGGATGGCGAGCCAAATGAAAATTTCCTTCAAAAACTAGAGGAGCTGGGTTGCTCACGCTCATGGCTACTATACGCAAATGGCGAAATATTTGCCGATAATGACAATGGCAGGCAGTTGCGTCACCGATTTATGCACGGAATAGGGATTTCAGGAGGGAAATTTCCCACGGCTATTCATGCCACGATGCAGCATACACCACATGTTCCCAATTCGCATCCGCAATCCCAGGATGCTCCTGCTAAGAAGCGTAAAAAAAAATCTCAGGCGACTAAAAAAAGGAATGTTTAAAAACCGTGATAGCCTACTGTTTTTCGCCATTGCAGTGCTCATTTGCTAAAGAAGCTGCACGAAAAGAAATATACAGGGTTATATTCCTCTGGCGCAGGTCATAGTGGGGATTTTCCGTGCGTACATTGAGTGCGGTTTCTGTCGTTTTAGAAATGGGTAACGGAACGTCGAAATCATACAAATGAGTATAGGGTGTACGTACAGTGTGCATCCTTGCTCCTAGTAAGAATATATCGTGAAGGTTATAAAAGCGGGTGCAAATTACTTTTAAAATACTGGTAAAACAATGCGCATTACACTTAATTAGGTGTAGGTGAAATTCTTACAATTGGCAATGAGCTAATGACACCTGTAGATTTTCAATAAAAGAGATTGTAAAAACCAGGGAGGTTTTTAACAGTAGGTAATTTTTAATAGGGGGAGCATTCAAGAGAGAATATTATAGATAACCAGTAATCTGTTTTCTCCGCATAAAATCCACGAGATCGCGGATCTTTTGGGAATCGCCACGCTTGCAAATCACCAGCCCATTGTCCGAATCAACAACGATCAGATCTTCTACGCCGATCAGTCCGATCATTTTTCCGTTTGATGATACAAAACAATTTGTGCTGTCCATTGCAATCACATCACCTTCAATCGCATTATTTTTTGCATCTTTCATCGAGAGCCTGTACAGCTCATCCCACGAACCAACGTCACTCCAGCCAAATGAACTAAGAACTACGAAGACGTTTGTCGCTTTTTCCATAATGCCATAGTCAAAAGATAGCGGGCGCATTTGCTTGTACATACTATCAAGCATTTTAGGGTAAGTCGGCTTATGAAAATATTTCTTTATAAGGTGGAAAAGCGGTGCGTGATCCGGAAGATATGCGTCGAACGAAGACCAGAGCGTACTGATACGCGCTATAAACATACCGCTGTTCCAGTAAAAATCCCCTGCATCGGCGAAGCGCTGCGCCGTATCAATATCTGGTTTTTCAGCAAAGTTCACAGCATAAAGCACTTCGCGGTTATACATTTTAACCAATGTACCGTTGCCTTCGCGTACCTGTATGTAGCCAAAAGCTGTTTCCGGGCGCGTAGGCGCTACACCAATCGTGACAATGCCATCAAGCTCGGATGCTACTTTCTGGGCGACTTCGAGGCTGTGATGAAATTCTCGCACATTGTATATGAGGTGATCTGATGGTAGCGCTACGATCACAACATCTTCCTTATATTTTTCCTCAATGTAAATAGACGCCAGCGCAATACATGGCGCCGTATTCCTTCCAAACGGCTCGCCAATAATATTTTCCGAGGGAAGTACAGGGAGCTGGCTGCGAAGCACATCTACCAGCGAGCTAAGTGTTACGATGTAAATATCTTCAGGTGCAAACAGCGGGAATAGCCGCATCACAGTATTCTGTATCATTGTGCCTTCGCCAATGAGATGAATAAACTGTTTCGGGCGCTTTTCCGTGCTGCGGGGCCATAAACGCGCCCCTGCACCGCCCGCCATTATGACAGCAACTGACTTCATCCTGATTCTTTTAAAATATTTTTTGCCTGCGGAAAGCAGTTTTTTTCTCAAAAATACAACGAACTTTCTTTAACTTCCTTTTAAAACTCTTTCGCCGATGATCTGTAGTTGCATTGATATTGATCAAAATTTTTGCGACAAAGTTTTAAAAATCAGATTAGTGTGAAAGGTCATTTTCCAATCGCGCTACTGCTCCGGAATGGACGAGCTCTTCCACATCACTGAAATGGATTTTTTCATTTCCGATGATCTGGTACATTTCGTGGCCTTTTCCTGCGATCAGGATAATATCATTGGCATTAGCAATTTTTACAGCATAGTGGATTGCCTGTGCGCGGTCAGGTAGCGGTGTCACTTTTACACGGTTTTCCGAAGGAATACCAGCCATGATCTCCTGGATTATTTTCTGCGGGCTTTCCGTGCGTGGATTATCATTTGTAACAACAATACGATCTGCCAGCTCAGCAGCAATTGCCCCCATGATCGGCCGCTTCTGCTGGTCACGATCACCTCCGCAGCCAAATACGCAGATAATATGCCCTTGTACTTCTGCATCATGATCCAGCACTTCACGGCACGATTTTAAAGCCTTTTCAAGCGCATCCGGCGAATGTGCGTAATCCACAATTGCCACGGCACCGCTTTTTAAAAGTATGCGGTGCATCCGGCCCGGTGCTCCATACGCCGTCGCTAGGCCTTGGACAATTGTCTTTTCGTCCATTCCCATTATCCGGCAGCAAGCTGCACACAGAGCTGCATTGTCAATATTAAAGCGCCCGATGATCGGCATGGAAATGTTCATATCACCACGCAACCATAGTGGGAGTGTGTTGGAGAAACTCAGCGAGAATTCCGTAGAGCTAAGTTGCAATTTTTCATTGTTAATCTGCACATCGGCATTTTCCGTACGGCCAACGCAGTATTTCTGGGCTGTAGGAATATCCTCAAGCATATAACGTCCATATTTGTCATCATCAAAAACGACAGCAATACCACGCGGCAAAAGCATCTGAAAAAGTTTCTTTTTTGCGGCTGCATAATTCTCCATGGTTTCATGATAATCAAGGTGATCATGCGTGAGATTTGTAAAAATTGCCGCTGCAAATTCTATAAAATCTACCCGATGCTGCGCTAATGCGTGCGAACTCACCTCCATAATGACGGTCTTGATGCCTCGCTTTCTCATCGAGGAAAATAATTCTGCAAGCTCTACAGCTTCCGGTGTTGTATGCGTGGCCGGGAGCATTACTTCGCCAATGTAAATGCCCGTTGTGCCGATCAGGCCTACGCGCTCGCCTGCGGCCTCAAACAGCGATTTCAAAAGAAAAGTAGACGTCGTTTTTCCATTAGTGCCGGTAACTCCAATCACACGCAAGCCCTGCGTAGGATAATCATGCAGAGCATGAGCCATAGCAGCAAGCGCGATCTCTGCATTTTCCACCACTACAACCGTTACATTTTCCACTTTGGGAATTTCATTGCCCGGCTCGATAACTATCGTTCGCGCGCCGGAGCGGACAGCATTGTCAATAAATTCAGCGCCATCTGTTTTCGTGCCGCGACGTGCTACAAAAAGCGAATCTTTACGGCACTTTCGTGAGTCCGCCGTAATAAAAGAAACCTGCCTGTCAAGTGGTCCATCATAGGAAATGACAGTAACATTTTTTAAAAGGTGTTCAAGAATTTTCATAATCTTGTCGGACGTTTTTACAACATTCCGCCATTAGTGTCGTACGAAATCCGGTATTGTTAAATAAGTCAAACACAATTTTGCTGTCATTTATTGCAGAGAGTAGTATTTTAGGTAAAAATACTCACGTGTTCTTTAAACCATCAATACAGCAAATGTGCTGAAAATACTATAACAAAACTTTTCAAAAATTCATTCGCCTTATGATTTTCAACAAATTTACAACCTTTTTAAAAAATCGTCTTCATAATGAATTGCCTGGGCTGGAAATTCAGAAAATCATGGCTCCTCTGCGTAATGGCGAGGTGATGAGAGCTCTTAAGGCTCCGCCAACAGCACGCCGGAGCGCAGTTCTCGTATTGCTTTTTAAAAATAATGATAAATATTCCCCTAATATTTTATTTACACTTCGCAGCGCCGGCCTGCGAAGCCACAAAGGCCAGATAAGTTTTCCAGGCGGACACATTGAGCCGGATGAAAAAGACGCAGAGGCTGCTCTTCGTGAGGCATGGGAGGAAACAGCGCTTTTAAAAGAAAATGTAGAAATTCTTGGTAATCTCACCGAACTCTACGTCCCGCCATCAAATTCCATTATCACGCCCGTCGTGGGATTTACAGAAAATATTGGTAATTTGCAGCCAAGTGAAGCTGAAGTAGAAGAGATATTTTCTGTGAATATCGAGGACTTTTTAAACGGAAACTCCTTTAAAAAAGAGTGGTGGGAAATAGACGGCGTGCGTGTAGAAGTGCCTCTCTGGCGTATTCACGCTACAACGCCTCTTTGGGGCGCTACCGCCATGATGCTTCGCGAACTCCTGTATTTATATGAAGAATTTTTACAAACTGAAGAAGACAATGCTTTTTAAAAAGATACTTTTTACAATCCTGCTTTCCTGCGCTATGCTCAGCTGCGATTCCACAGAAACCGAGCGCATGAAATTCACGAAAACCTACGCTGACATCCTTTACGCCCGCGAGCGCAACCATGATACCGCGAAAGCAAATCCCGAAGTTCGCGAAATTTTAAAGCGCAACGGCTTCACGGAAGAAAGCTTCCGGCAGAAATTCATGCAGTACGCGAAAAATAGCGGTGAAATGCGCGCTATTTTCGATTCGGCAAATGCGATTTTTCAAAGGAGATTAGAGAAGAAACAATAGCTTTTAAAACCGCAACACTTTCTTATACACCTTATGTCCGTATTTTGAAAAGCCCTCAAAATACCCGGTGTACCACTGGTTAAGCGAAATTCCTGCTTTTTCTGAAGCGAGCACATCGTCCGTAGTTTCAATCCCGCCGGTGCGAATGACGTGAAATTCATGTGCCGGGGGATTGCTTTTTAAAAACTTCACCGCTACTGTCGCAAGCAGTAAAGAATCTTCTTTTAAAAGCCGTCCACTCAGGCCACCGCCAAATTCCTTTGTAAAGTAGTCAAGAAGCGCTATTTCATTTTGGGCGAATTTGCCACGATGCTCTACATAGCGTGTAGACGTATTGCCGAAATTCACCCCATCGAAATTTAGTTCTGTAAGAATCTTTAAAAGCGCTGGAATCTGGTCAGGGTTTGTGTCATTGGAAAATTTTACAATGAGTGGGAGATTACGTCGGCGCGTTTTTAAAAAGTGTTCGCTTACATATTGCAAACGTTCGATAAGAGCTGGGTCTAGGTTTGCGTCATCTTTTTTTCCGTGGCCTGCCACATTCGGGCAGCTTTCATTTAATTCAAGAAAATCCACATTTGCCCGTTCGTAGCTTTTACATCCTGCAACGAGCGTTCGTAAAGCTTCGTCACCATGAAGCTCCGGTGCCGAACTCAAACTCGCACCAACAGGGCAGCCCTGCACTTTTGTAATTTTTAAAAGTCGTGCTGCAACTGCTTCATGGCCACTATTTGGCAGGCCCATCCAGTTTGACGCGGCCCCTGACCGAGGGTATGGCATAAAAGGATGACGGATGCCATTTTTGATGTTGCCATTTCGCGGAATTGCCGTAGTCGTTCCGGCGAGATATGCTCCTGCTCCCTGGGCTGCGACAATTTCATAACCTTCGCCGTTTTTAAAAACCCCGGCTGAATTAAAAATCGGCGCTCGAAAAGAAATTCCCCACAGTGTTTTTAAAAACCTGTCAGGCGGAGTAAAACCGTTTTTAAAAGAATCCTGTGTGAAGCTTTTTAGAAATATGGCGCGGCTATTGGAATATATTTTTGAAACGAGATGTGGCGGAAGATTTGCTATGAGAGGACGAATTTTTCCGTCAAGGCGCGCGAGAAGTTCAATTGGGGTCATGAAGAGCTTTATAATAACCTTTTTAAAAAGACAAGCCGGTATGAATATTTACAAAGATACCGGAAATTTTTGTAGGTTCGACAAAACTAACCTGCCTGGGCAATGAAGGTAAGCTCAGGGCGGGTATTCACTTTGAATCCAACAGGTGGCCAAATGGAGACAAAACAACTGCCTCATCATACCGGTTTCGAAAATGAGACGCTTCCATACCCGATAATGTCTGCCAAACCATTACCTTTTTTGTCAATGTTTCTTCAGTGATTTCACCCTAAGAAGCTGCTGATGTAATGGCAATAAGGTAGCGGACATTGTGTGGCGGGATTGCGCGCTTACTAAAGTAGTGGCGGGGAATATGCACAAACCTGCTACGAGTGTTTTTACAGATGTCATAACTATGATGATCTTTAAAAAGTAGGCAAACTCACCGATAGCTTTGTTAAAAAGATATGCCGATATTGAGGTTCAAAATCACTGAATGTTTGGAGAATGATGAAAATGCATAGCCGCCCTGGATATGAAACGTGAAGCTGGAGCTGGTAATCACCTTGTATCCAATCTGGGGACCCATCATCAAATGTAGAGCACTTTCGGAAGAAACCGAAGCAGCTAAGACCTCAAGGCCGAACTGGGCACCATGATGATAGTTTCCGATAAAGTAGTAATTGTACTGCATGCCGAGCTCATAAGCAAATAATTCCTCTACCATACCGGCACCAAAAATAAAAGCAATGCCCGTATCCGGACTCCGGTAGTTTTCAACGGTAAATTCGAGAAAGGGAAGTACGAGATGTACCGGAGAAATTGTAAGGGATGTCGTAGGCTCATTTTGAGCGTAAATCTCCTTAAAAGGAATACATAAAAAAAGAAGTACAATCAGATATTTCATTACTATCGATGATTATTGTTACAATCGTATACGAATCATTTTAAAAGCTACCCGCGATTGCGCTCCAGCAGCACCATCATAAGGATTCCGAGCAAAGCGGGAATTTCTTCTATTCCAGCAAGTGTGCCCTGTTCTTCAATGGTAAATTTTCCCTCGAAAAATGCGGCTTGCTTTTGTACAATGAGTTCCGGTACTTCACTCTGACGCGTGATGTGATAAGAAGGGTGGAGAAAGTATCCGGTAAAAAGGTTTATAATAGGAATATCGCTTACAAGGGTATCAAGCACTTTTACCCAGGGATTTGCCTCGCGGATAGTAAAGATATGAATATCTGCGTGATTATAAATTTCATAGTGGGCTTTCCAGAAAGATTTCATACCACTTCTCCTTACTGATCCAATCGGCTGCCCGTTACTGTCAGTGAAGGAATATGCTGCCGAAAAGTCCAGGATCTTGTTCGCATTGATGTAGTAAAGCGGCTGGGTTTGCGCTTCATCAGCATACACAGTAATCGCTTCCTTCAGCTTAAAAAGCTTTTGCTTTACGTACATCATGAGCTGGCCGTTAGCATCGGTGACAGAGATTTGCGGTGCAAGTGCGACGATTTTGAAATTGAGATTGAGAGGAAAATTCATCACGATATTCTTTAAAATGACCAACCAATATTTATATTAAGCAATCCTTCTGCCTGGGGCGTTGCAGGGCTGGAGGTAAAGTCTCTTCCGACGAAGTCTGCAGTTGCATACATGCATTTGACACCTCCCTGAAGAATGGCCGTAAATCCATAGCGGGAAGAATACTTGTAGCCCAGATATGGATTTAAGCCGATAGCATTTACAGAGAAGCTTGTATTGTACCCAGTTCTTGTGCCAGTTACATTCGTAAAAAGTAGCTCACTGCCTACATGCAAGCCATTATTGAAATTCCCAGTTAGGTAATAATTATACTGCGCTCCAACTTCTAACATACCTTTACCGTTAATTGAACCGGATCCAAAGACGCCGGCCAACCCCATGTTATTAGATAGTTGGTATTCCAATCCTAATTTTACTGCTGGAGACCAAAGGTCAAGAATTGAAAGCCAGAGCGAGATCGGCCGGTCTGTCTGTGAATAAGCTGTTGTAGCTGGTAAAAAGGCGAACATCACTGCACATAGATATTTTTTCATGATGAAATCTTGAGTAATGAAGAATTTACACAGCAATTTATAAAAACATCTTTTAAAAAGAAAAGTTTTTAATACAATTTAAGTTGTCCCCGTATTCTGAATGGTAAATTTTATGGTTTGTGGGGAATTGATTGCGTCCAGATAGTTGCTAAAGTAAACTTGACAGCACACACCAAACCCACAAAAATCTGCTCACGGATGTAATTTTAAAGGAAAATGCTGCTTTTTAAAAAGAAGGAAAGTGTGAAATTACGCTATGACGTAGGTGTGCAAGAATGAAATTGTCAAAGCAAACTACACCCTTGGCTTCACAGGGATCCAGATTTCCTCTTCTGAATCTGGCTCGTTGCCTTTATACTTTTCGCCGAGCAGCTCAAAATGCGGGCGCGCATCCAGCTCATACTCCGACGCTGGAAGCCACTCACCAAAAATATACGAAAACGTTTTAAAACCCGTTGCCGGCCCGCCCCGATGCTTAAAGACCGCATACAGTCCACTTGTTAAAACAAGCGTTTCCATACCATCTGGAACATTTTTAAAATCGGAAACTTCTACTGCCGCCCATTTTTCAAACGTCGCTGCAGGATTGAAGGTCTTAAAATCATACGCTGCATCGTACACTTGCATGGAGTAGAGGTCGTTTGAAACGGCATTCGTAATGCTTTTGCGCTGTGGCATAAAGCTGCGCCAGAGCTCTGGTGTCCGGTCAGCGGCAAGGCTCATAGTGAGATGACGGCCGATGAGCAATTTTTCGGGAAGAGTAAGAATGTGTGGTTGCATAGAAAAAGTAGAGTACAAAACCATAGCACAAATATATCACACCATTTCCAACTCTGCAACCTGCTTCTTACCCTGTATTTTTACCCGTTCCCGTATCTCAGCCAAGCTTTGATCTATGAGCAGCTGTCCGTCCCTGAAAATTTCTTTTAATTCACCTTCTTTTTCCTCCTCCCAGTTCACCTGGTCCGTCAGCTTGTAGGTGCTATTTTCAAGCTCAATTTTCATCAGCCCTTTTGCTGACTTTTTCGTGCCGTCGTCAGTCACGGGGTCTTTAAAAATCTCGCGTCCCTGCCCGCTTACCTCGCCGTATGTCGCCTTCATGGCAAAGCCAAATGTATCGCGCGTATTGTACTGGTATGTGTAGGAGCCAATGCCCAAAACGATATTTGTCGAAGCAAACCCTTTAGCTTTTAGACGTTCGCAAATCTGGTGTGCGCGGTCAATGTTGATACTATCGCCATAAATTGCACCGATCTGCGGAATCAATTCTTTAAAACCTTTTGCGTTGATGCTGCCGCCAAATGTATCCCAGAGCAATTCGATAACACCTTTTCGTTCATTCCCATTTTTGCCATTCGGGTTGCCGCAAATAATATCCACCGGGTCGCCACTGTCTGGGCGTATCACAACTTTCCCTGCGCGTGAAACTATCTCGTTTTTTAAAGCAGGCAGATATTCCGTCAGCACTTTCCACAAGTCCCATGTGTCGGAAACAATCGAAACAATGCCGACAGGGTACACATCGCAAATCAGTCTTTTAAAAGTTTCCAGTTCGCCTTCGGTCGTGCCCATGCACATTACGGAATGTTCCGTTGCAGCAACCGAGCCGCCGATGAGTTCTGTATCAGAGTTTGCGTTATAATATTTTTCCAGGAAATCAATTGCCGGAATTGTATCCGTACCGGTAAAGCTGAGTAAATGGCCAGCAGCCGACGTAAGCCCCGCTTCAATTCCCGCCATTCCGCGCATGGAAAAATCATGTCCCTGCCAGTTGACAAATTCGGGTATTGATGAAGTTTCTTCAGCATATTTATTCAAGATTTCTCTGTAGTGCCTGGCAATCGTGGCCGCAGTGCACGGCATCCAGATTACAGCCGAAAGCAACGTTTCAAAATAATTTGTGAGCCAGAAAAACTCCGGCTTTGTGTTATACACGCTCATCATCGGAACGCGTACAGGGACAGCCGCGCCTTCTGGCAAAGCTTTAAAAACCATTGGAATGTAGCCTAAATCATGCAAATCCTCAATATGCTTTGTGCCAACGAGATTTTCGCCGAGATAATTATTGATTCTCCGGCTATACTCCGCAACAACTTTTTCTTTTGGCTGTTTAAAAAAGTGCGTTTCAAAATCTTCCAGGATGTATTTTTTAATAAAATACTGAAGCCCAAAGAATACAATCTCGTTTATTCCTTCAATTCTGCTTTTTCGTGGTGTCCAGTTCGAATATACAAGCGTTGTCCCATCGGGATATTGCCGTCTGTGGTCAACTTTGTAGCCGTCGGTCAATAAGAGCGGATTCATGTTTTACCCGTATATTATAAAATTAGTTTTTTTAAGTTATCCGAGTTATGAAAGTAACTCAGCATTCAATTCAAATTGCGTCAGAACACCATGTGACAATTCCCTGACAGAATTTGTCGTGAAAATCCTTTCAAAATGCTGTGCTAGATCTTTAAAACCCCTGCTGAAAATTCCATGGCTTATTGCCAGATACAGCCTGCCGGCATTTTTCTTTTTCAGTTCACCCGCCAGCCCGACGAACGTGCCGCCGCCATCACAAATATCATCCACTATCAGGCAGTCCCGCCCGTCCAGATCGTCGTCATACACTTTAAAACCCGTCAACTCTCCGGTCTTCACATCACGGCTTTTGCTGCATTCCACCACGTCTATTCCGCCAAGGAATTCCGACAGCTTGGAGATCTTTTTTAAAGCGCCGCCATCCGGAGAAATCAGTTTTACCGGTGAACCAATCGTCTCGATCACTTTTTTTATAAAAACATGATTTGTTATACTTGCGCAATTGTTAAGCAGCGCAGGCGTGACCTCGGAGTGAGCGTCAAATACAACAACTTTTTTAAAACTGAGCTTATTGATAATATCGGCGTACACCTTCACAGAAAGCGGTTCGCCGGGTACCATCACACGGTCTTGCCGCGCAGAAGGGAAGTAGGGGATAATAAGGGTTGATGCTTTTGCGCCCATTCGCTGCAGTGCATCTACAGCCAGGCACAGCATGCCCACATCGTGGAAGGAGTTCAGCCGGTGCGTCATGGTAATTTCCTGTGCTGCATCGAAGCCCGGATGGATTTTTATGTGAGGCTCGCCACCGGAAAAAGTGAAACTTTCAAATTCAATTTCTTCTTCATCCAGTGGTTTAAAATTCCTGTCTACATTTAGTACCATTTGTTTGCCTGTGCAGTTTTGAAAAAAACTTTGCGTAAATTTTACACAAAGTTAAAGTAAAAAACCGGACTGTGCAAACAATTTGTGTAAATTTTACACAAATTATATTTCAAAATGGAATCCTTCTTTTAAAAGCCTGTTGTATTTTGATTTATTAAACCTGAATAATTTTGCAGGACGGCCATTTTTCTTGTTGGCAAATTTCTCTGTTTCTTCTATCAGCCCGAAGCTTAATATTTTCTTCCTGAAATTCCGCCTGTCAATTTCCTTCCCCAAAATGATACAATAGAGCGTTTCAAGCTCAGAAAACAGAAACTCTTTGTGCAGTAGGTCAAAACCAATCGGCTGATATTGCAATTTGCTCTTCAAGCGTTGATGCGCTGTTGCAATTATCTTCTCATGGTCGAATGCCAGCGGAGGAAGCTCATCAATCGGGAACCACTGCGCATCTTCCGCATCAGTGTCAGCTTTTAAAGAAAATTTTGTCGAATCAACCAGAGCAAAATACGCAACCGAAACCACCCTGAATCTCGGGTCGCGATGCACATCATCGCCAAACGTATAAAGCTGCTCCAGATAATTCACCGAAATTCCAGCTTCTTCCCTCAGCTCGCGATTGACCGCATCATACAGCGTTTCATCATCTTGTACAAACCCGCCGACCAGCGCCCACTGGTTTTTTAAAACGCCGAATTTTTGTTTGATAAGCAAAACATTCAGTTTGTTTTCAGCATAGCCAAACACAATTGCGTCCACTGCCAGTTTTATATTTTGTTCTAATTTCATTGTTGCTTTTTAAAATCCACCCGAGCCAATTCTTTTTAAGAACTCCGCTCCAAATTTGATGAATATTATGCGAATAATTGAAATGATTTTTTAAAAACAAAAGCCGGAGTTTTTAAAAGCTCCGGCTGGGAAATTGTTTGCTGACTATTTTAAAACGTATAACCATTAATCTCAATCATACTATTCTGAATAAGAAATGGAACGTTGTGTCTTATCAAAAAATCTTCCATTTCTGAGGATTCTTGAAGTATCAAGGACTCAATTTCCAAGAATTCAATGAAATCTCCTGATTCATCAATTAAAACCGAGGTTATTTCAAGTTCTCTGATAAATTGGCACTTTTGAACATTTTCTGTTAATAAATTTTTTAACCAAAATACATTCTTATTCTTTTCTAATTCTTCAAAAATCTTTAACCATTTCGTATTGTTTAAAAGGCTTGATTTGGTATTAGAAAGTATAAATTTCCTAGTTTTTGCTATTCGTGAGTTTCTAAGACTTCCAATATGTTGATTTTTATAA
>DASPKH010000022.1:0-7669 GCA_035628175.1 Patescibacteria group bacterium | reverse complement strand
CTGAAATGCTTGAAGAGCATGATGAAATTGACGCAAGTGAAGTTGAAATCGAAGTTAAAAATGGTGTAGTAACTCTCACCGGAACTGTAGAAGACCGCCGTACAAAACGCATGATTGAAGATCTTGTAGAGAATTGCAAAGGCGTTACTGATGTTCATAACCAGATCCGCGTAGAACAATCTTCAGGTAATTTTGATAGTTCCGGTTACGGCAGCTCCAGTTATGGCAACTCAGGCTCTGGTTCAAACTATGGTAGCTACCGTCAGACTACAGCCAGCGAAACAAACCGCCTCAGCAACTATGCAAGTGATGGTGACAATGATGAAGATGATGATCAAAGTGACAATGAAAATTCAGGATATAGCAGTGGTAGCTATGGTTCATCTTCTACCGGAACTGGAAATGGACGATCTGGTTCTAAAGGCCAATTAACTTCTTCAAGCTCCACAGATGCAACCAATGCTTCTTCAGGAACAAGAAACGCTGGCCGCAACTCAACCTCTGGCAAATCAGCGCAAAACAAAGCAACCTCCTCAAGTTCAAGCCAAAATAAAAATAATAATGGAAGTCGTGGTGCTAGCGGCAGCCAAAGTTCACGTTCCCGAACCGGACAGAGCACTGCTTCGCTTACTACAGGGGGAGGCAGTTCACAGTCGGGTGGCACTTCAGGTGCTTCGAGTGGTACAGGTGGCTCATCTTCAGGCAGTTCGGAATCATAATATTATTTAAAATAAAATCAATATGATTTATAAAGGCGTCTTTGTCAAAAATACAAAGGCGCTTTTGCTTTTAGATACTACTATTGATGGCGCCAGATGATAAATTTTCCATAAAGTTTTACATCACTTTTTAAAAGTATTCGTCACAAAGCTTTTTAAAAGAATTTCACGCTTTTTAAAGCTTCACTATATGCGTCTCAATCCAAACCGCGTTCTCGTCGGAATGTCCGGCGGAGTAGATTCTTCTGTTACAGCTGCACTACTTGTGGAGCAAGGCTACGAAGTAATTGGCATCACTATCAAAACCTATAAATACGAAGATGTCGGTGGCAATGTGGCTAACGATTCCAGCTGCTGCTCGCTCGATGGCATCAACGATGCACGGCGTATAGCTCAAATACTCGGAATTCCTCACTACATTGTAGATTTCACCGAATCTTTTAAAAAGAATGTTATTGATTATTTTGTAGAAGATTACCTTGCAGGAAACACCCCAAATCCATGCACTCGCTGCAATCGCACAATAAAATGGGGTGAAATGCTAAAAAAAGCAGATGCTCTTGGCGCACAATACATCGCCATGGGACACTATGCACAGGTTTTTAAAAACGAGGAAACCGGCCGCTATAATCTTCGCCGCGGGCGAGATCAGCGCAAAGACCAGTCATACATGCTGTGGGGACTCACACAGGAACAGCTATCGCGGACACTCTTCCCTCTTTCCGACACGACAAAAGAAGAAGCTCGAGCGATTGCCGAACGTTTTAAACTACCTATAGCAGGAAAACAGGAATCCTACGAGATTTGCTTTATTGCAGATAATGATTATAATCGATTTTTAAAAAATCGAGTGCCACAATTAGAAGACAAAGTAGCAGGTGGAGACATCGTTTTAAAAGGCAAAAAGATCGGAGAGCACTCTGGATATCCCTTTTATACGATTGGACAACGCAAAGGTTTGGGTATTTCTCATCCAGAGCCACTCTACGTTTTAAATGTACTCCCGGATACTAATACCGTCGAAGTTGGTCTTGAAAATGAACTATATCATACAGGCCTGCTTGCCAATTCAGTGAATTTCATTCAATATGAAACACTTGATGAGCCGAAACTTTTTACAGCGAAGATCCGCTATAAGGACAAAGGCGCAGAGGCATGGTGCTCGATGACGGAGGGCGGGCTTTTAAAGCTTGAATTCCTTGAGCCGAGAAGTGCAATCACGCCTGGTCAGTCACTTGTGTTGTATGATGGCGATGATGTAGTTGGCGGAGCTGTAATCAAAGAATGGTTGTAAAATCAAAAGCGCCCGGTTAGAATGACCCAGGCGCTCTTTTTTTATTTTCCAAGACTGTCCAGTGCCATTTCCATATTAATCCCCTCACCCAAAACTCCCTTAAAAATATCGCCAATACGTTTCACTCTTTTTATAGTAGTGGCAATCGTAAACTTCGACGGATGCAAACCCTTTTTTAATTCCGTCCACTTTAGTGGCGTAGAAACTGTCGCACCTGGCTTCGGGCGAACGCTGTACGGAGCCGCCAATGTCTGCGCTGAGCGATTTTGTAGATAGTCTATGTAAATTTGCTCTCGCCTGTCTTTCGGACTGCGCTCCAGGCTTGTTAACTCTGGCAGCTGGTCGTGGGTAAGCTGCGCGATCAAGTGTGCAAAATCCTTGCCTTGCTCAAAAGTATACTTTGCACCAAGTGGAATGTATATATGCAAACCTGTCGCGCCGGATGTTTTTAAAAAGCCCTCGACTTTTGCTTTATCGAGCACTTTCTTTACTGCTTTTGCTGTCTGTATCACTTCATCGAATGTGTTTTTGTCCGAAGGGTCAAGGTCAATGACAATATAGTCTGGCCTATCAATTGTCTGAATGCGGGAATTCCACGGATTGATTTCAATACAGCCGAGATTATTCATGTAGGCAAGTGTTGCTTCGTTCTGGCAAACCAGATATTGGATGTCACGCCCGTTGGATTCCGAAAAGACTTCCACTGTTTCTACCCATTCGGGCACGGAATCCGACACATCTTTCTGATAGAATCCCTTTTCCTCAATTCCATTCGGATGGCGATTTAATGACTCCGCACGGTCTTTTAAATAAGGCAAAATATACTTCGCCATCATTTGATAATACGCAATCACATCACCTTTGGTATACCCTTCTTCGGGCCAATAGACTTTATCAAAATTGGTAATTGGGACGTGAATTCCATTCAAATCCAGTCCAGGCTTTTCATCGCTTTTAAAATCACTTTTTGCTGATTTTTTTGATGTAGTTTTCGACGCAGTTTTTATAGATCTTGCAGGCATATCTTTTTTATAATTTGTTTTTCCTTCACGCTCACGCACCACCATTTCAGCAGGTTTGTCGCCGCGCAATCCCTGGAAAATCGGGTGGCGCATGATATTATCCTGGGTCCATCCGCCAAACTCGACCTCGCACACAAGCTGGGGCTTTAAAAACGTGATTTTTGTTGGTGCAGGAACGCGTTTTGGGAAAGGTGATTCAGGTATAATATATGGCTCAAACGTTTCTCGCAATTCTTTTAGCGTTTTCTGATCAAATCCGCTGCCGCAGTTACCCGCATGTTTTAATACGCCTTTCTCATATACACCAAGTATCAAGGCGCCGAACTGCTTACGTGTGCCACGGGGTTCCGTAAATCCGCAGATAATTGCTTCCTGCCTGGAGGAAACTTTAATTTTAAGCCAGTCGTCCGAGCGAACATCCGTCTGATAAGCACTTTCCACCCGCTTGGCAACAATACCCTCCAGCCCGCTTTTCTGCGCTTCTTTAAAAAATGCTTTACCTTTCCCAATCACATGGTCAGAATAGCGAATACGTGAGTTTTGGGGGATAATCTTTTTTAAAAGCTCCTTACGTTCATGCAGAGGGAGATGCTGGATATCGTACCCGTTGAGACGCAGCAAATCAAAAGCGTAGTAGAAAATATTCTCACTTTGAGACTCAATGTATTGCTGCAGAAGCTGAAAATCCGAACGGCCTTTTTCGTCAAGCACAACGACCTCGCCGTCAATTACTGCGTCCTGCTCAATTCCTCTTAAAGCATCAACAATCGGCTCATATGTTTCATTAAAGCTTTTAAAATTGCGCGAGTAAAGATGTACGTCGCCTTTTTCAATCTCAGCAATAGCGCGATAGCCGTCGAACTTCATTTCAAACAACCAGCTATCATCATCAAACGACTCGCCATGAAGTGTCGCAAGCATTGGTTTTATCTTGTGCTTCGCGTTTGTTTCGTGCTCTTTGATTTTTAAAACCGATTCAAAAACAGCGTCTGGTTTGCCGTTTTTTGGCGAAGCTTTAGCAGAAGTTTTTAAAGAATTTTCAGGCTTTTTTTTTACAGATTTTTTCGCACCTTTTTTTCCAATAAAATCTTCCGCATCGTATTCATCAACAGCAAACTCATCATCCTTTTTTAATAGCAGCCAAGCGTTTTCCTGACGTCCTTTCATCCGCACGAGCGAGAATTGCCCCTGGAGTTTCTTTCCGTATAAAATGAACTTTAGACTTCCTTTTTCAAGCTCTTTTAAAAGTTGTCCCTCCATTTCCTTCGGGTCGTCGGTCACTGCAGAAACATATGTTCCCTCATCCCAAATCGCAACGTGGCCCGCACCATAATTGCCCGCTGGAATATCGCCTTCAAACGTTCGGTATGCAAACGGATGGTCCTCAACCATCATTGCCAGGCGCTTGTCTCCCGGTGACATCGACGGCCCTTTCGGTACAGCCCAGCTTTTTAAAACGCCTTCCATTTCGAGCCTGAAATCATAGTGAAGCTTTGACGCTTCATGCCGCTGCACGACAAACCGCAGGCCTTTATGCTTTGGAGCAGGCTTGCCCTCCGGCTCCGCCGTTTCAGAAAAGTCGCGCTTGCGGTTGTATGTCTCTAAGCTCATTTGTAAATGGGAATTGTTTAAAAAACTATTACGAAGCTTTCCGAACTTTTTGCTCCAGGCTTGCCTTCAGTTGCGCCATTAGATCTTTCGATTTCGTATGCACCACTTCCAGCTTATGCACTTTTGCAGGCTGTTTGCCTTTGGCTTTTTGCTTGATGACATCCATCAGCTGATCAGTATATTCATCCTTATAACTTGAAATATCAAACTTCTCAGTGTGTTGGTTAATGAGCTTTACAGCCATCTCGATTTCCTTTGCCGTCAGGGTTGCTTTTGAAGGAATTTTTAAATCTGCAGTGTCACGGATTTCCTGCTCAAAACGTAGCTTTGAAAGCACGAGAACGTTTTCTCGTACACGCACTGCAGCGAGCGATTCCTTATTGCGAAGTACAAATGTAGAAATGCCCACCTTGCCCGACTTTTTCAATGCTTCACGCAGTAATGCATACGCTTTCGTACCGGTTTTTTCTGGCTCAATGTAATACGGGTCTTCAAAATACATCGGGTCTATTTCATCTTCTTCCACGAAGTTCTGGATGTCAATTGTCTTCGTTTTTTTTGCATTGGCGTGCTCAAAATCTTCATCGTCCAGCACCACATACTCGCCATTGTACTTATACGCTTTTACGATATTTTCATAGGACACTTCCCGCCCGGTTTTTTCATTCACTCTTTTAAAATGAATATGCGAGTGGTCTTTTGCATCAAGCATATCAAGGTCTAAACGGCTATGTTGTGTCGCGCTAAAAAGCCGGATTGGGATATTTACCAACCCAAAACTTATTGTTCCGCTCCAGATTGCTCTCATGTTTTTTTACACTCTTGCTTTTGGAAGTCTTTTAAAAATTATCAAAAAAAAGTCATCTCGGATGTTAAGCGAAATGACTTTAAAATTTATTTATCTGATTTTTTCGAGCGCCGCTCATCTTCTTCTTTTGCTACGCCTTTAAACGGTTTGTCATCTTCTTTTACGTCAATGAACTGTCCTGTTGTTGTGTCGCGTTTCGTGAAAGTGCCTGTCAATGGATTTTCTGTTTGAGTGCGATCTTTCACCGTTCCTTTCCGCGTATCGTCGCCTGTATTGCGTGCCATGTTTTCCTCTTTTTTTAATAAAACTTTTTATAGGATTCTTTGCTATAATTTCTATAACTATGCTGCCTGTGAAAATAGTTTCTGAAAATTTTTTGTTTCACTTTTTTGTTCTGCAGTGAATCTTTCCAGTGCATTTTCAAGCGTTGGCATCAATGTACGTTTTTCACTCTTTAATACGGTATAGCGTGGCCGTTTGGCGCGTAGCGAAAAGTCGGCCGTATTGCGTGGAATGATCAATCCAGTGTCGAGTCCCAGTATTTGAGCTGCGCGTTGTGCAAAATCATACCACGAAATCTCCCCAACATTTGCCAGATGTAAAATGCCTTTTTCCTCATCAAGAAAAGCATCCAGGGCGGCATTCACGAGGTCAGGAACATATGTCGGCGAGACAATCGCATCGTCTGCGGCAAAAAATAAATTCCCTTGGGAAACTTCACGTATCATCACTTTTAAAAAATTGTGATTGTCCCATGGCCCGAAAAAGGCACTTGTACGAATGATTAACGCTTCCGGCAAAATCTGCGTCACGCATCGCTCAGCGCGGAATTTACTCCGTCCGTAAATATTGAGCGGCGATGGAATATCTGTCTCAACATATGGCGTATCCTGCTCACCATCAAAAACAAGGTCGCTGGAAAAAGTCATAAAGCGGATACTACGGCGTTTCGCCATATCGGCAAGGATGATATTTCCGAGGGTATTTTCGCGGTAGCATGTGCGCTCTTCAGTTTCGGCATCGTCCACGCGAACATAGCCCGCAGTGTTTATGATCGCCCATGGATTTGTTTCATCAAGAAATTTTTCAACAGCCTGTGAGTCAGCAATATCAAGATCCTCGCGGCTTGTGAATATCGTTTTTAAACCGCGCATATCGCAGATCTTTTTAAAAGCCCGACCTAGTGTTCCACTTGCTCCAGTGATCAGAATTGTCTGTGTTTCCGTGCTTAGTCCTGTGTTCATTGTACTATCTATATAGATTTGATGAGATAATTTCTTTGTAAAGTTATTTTCAATAAAGCTGCTGCTGTGCTCGCGCCACCAGCCCGAGTTTTTTAAAACAGGATGGTTATATTCACCCTTTTTTAAAAGCGCTCGGAGCATTTTTGCTATTGCCGTTTCTTTTAATATTCCTGTACCAATGTCAAACGCACCAGACTCGTAGTACCCGTTTTCTTCCTGCAAAAGGCAGTTCCAGTGATGCGAGCCGAGCAGCGCCCAGGAGGTAATTGCACGAATGTCCACTCCATCACTTTTTAAGAGTATTGCAGTTTTCCACGCTTCATCCAGCCAGCGCATCTGCTCTTCGCGAGTGCAACCGAGATGAACTTCTGTAACCGCAACAGAAATTTCGTATCGGTCGTAGGCTTCTCGCACTATTTCTCCAAAACCAGAAATAGTTTTTAAAACTCTCACGGCTTCAGTATCCACATAAGCGTGATGCCCGTTGCCTCCACGCATTTCATTTGGATATTTCCTAATGCGTCTATCAAGAAAACGCTCGCTTGTTACATAATAGTTCACACCGATGATTTCCGGCTGCAGGGAACTATTTAAGAACCAGTGGAGTTCACTTGCTTTAATTCCAGCCCACAACAGATAATCCCACAGAGCGTGCTTTTCATCCACATTTCCGCAGAGCAAATCCCACGTCAGCCAGCGCCTTTCATTTTCAAAATCTGCTTGGTATTGCAGCTTCGGCGTTGTAAATACTTTGCCTAAATCTTCTGTTTGGATTAGCTGCGCTTTGGGTGTGATTTTCATGATTTCGCGCATGGCAAGAATTATAGCGCGGCATTGGTTCAGCAACATTTTTAAAAATGCGAAATCACTCTTTTCATGTGGATACCAAATGCCGTAAAGCCCGCTAAAACGCGCTGTTGTCAAAGGTTCATTGATCGGAGTAAATTTCTCCACCCACGGAAATCTCTCAG
>DASPKH010000021.1:0-3462 GCA_035628175.1 Patescibacteria group bacterium | reverse complement strand
ATTCCGGCTGTTTTGATGCCACTTACCAGTGTTTTTAAAAGTTCGCCTTGGTGGTTAAAGATATGAATATCAACTTTTCCGTCAAATGATAATGAGTAATTGATCTCACTTTCATCTTCTACTGGATTGGGTACCGTTGCTTCAAGAAATGTCTGAAATGGCGAAAGATTGACATAGCGTATTGCACCGCCGCAGACGTCCCCAGGAACAAAGGTTCTTTTTGTCTCATTCCAGTTGATAACACGGCATTCCGGCTGCGAGTTTTCGTCTTGGCCATCTACTTCAATAAGTTTCACTGTAAAAAGTGAATCGCCTGGCGTTCCCATAAAAGTTTCAAAATTCACCTGAATTGAGGCATCAACTAAAGGTGTTGCACCCGCAGCCTCGATCAATAGCTCTCCTGGCAATATCTCCTGCACCTGAATATTCCATGTGAAATCCATACCCTTAGTCGCCTGTTGGCTCCCTGTATTATACCTAAAAAAGGTCTTATCATAACGTAACCGGGTTTTAAAAGAAGTAACTCCCTTTACTGGATTTTCTACAAGAATATGTATAAAACCAAATGTTTCCTTACCAGGCAAAACAGCATCGCTAATACCAATCGGGGAAGAAATATATTCGGATGGGTATACAATAATCGTCACACTATCCTGTGCTGTACAGCCCTCAGCATTAATGACTGTTACGTGATATGTGGTCGTTTTTGAAGGCGTTGCCAATGGCTCAGCTGATAAATAATTATCAAGTCCGGCGTCGCTCTCACGCCACTGGAAGCGCACATTTCCAGAACTTTCAGCTTTCAGCCTTACACTACCGATCGAGCAAATTTTTTGAAGTTCTGATGATGCCTTTACAGTAGGATGTTCCACAACTGTGACTAAAATACTATCTTCGTAAGAACATCCGCCTTCATTGGTTGCCTTTACGTAGTAGATTGTATTTTCTAGCGGGGTTGCAATTGGTTCCGGGCTATCATAATTGCTCAGGCCGGAGGAAGTGGTACGCCATTCAAAGCGCACCTTACCCTGATCTGTTTTTGCCGAAAGGCGAATACTTTCTCCGCGACAGACTTTTGAATTATTTTCAGCTGTAAGGACTAGTGCCGGTGGTTTAAGAACTTCAATTGAGCGTTGTAAAATGTCACTATCAGTATCACTTTTTACAGTAAGAGTTGTAGTATACACCCCGGCATTCTCATAATATACGGGGGGAGGGTTCCTCCCTGAAAAAGTTGCGGGAATTCCGCCTCCAAATTCCCAATGCCATTCCTCACCATTCTCACTTATATTAGTATATATCATTGAATTTTTTTCGCATATCACTGATGTGGTAAAATTGCTGGTAACAACAGCACATGCATACTGAGGGTTGGCCTGTAGGTAGCTATCTGCAAAATTTGCAAGGCCATTTACGGGATCTGTTCCACCAAGTGGAACTGCCTTGCGTTGGTATGCACCTATATTATCAGGATTATTGATCACACCGAGGAACGTTTCGCCAAACTCAAATTCAGTTATATAAATTTTACCATCCGGAGCAAGCTGTAAGGCACCGAGATTGGTAAGATCACCCGGTCGTTCATAATACATTGCGGTTGCTTTGATTTCTTCAGGAGTTGGAAAACCGAGGGAAAAACGAACAAGTGTTAATTTATCATCAGGATTAGTAAAGTCGGAACGAGTAACGTAAAGTTTAGAATTGTCTGGTGAAAATGCTGCACTGTAGCATCCCCAAAAGGTCTCATCCATAAGAACTCTCCGATTTGTAACCTTCCCAGTTTTGTTATCAAAATCATAAATCGAAAGCAGTGGTGCACGGCTGGCATCAGTAAGTGCAATAGTACGTGAATCAGGTGAGATCTTAATTTGTGAAACAATAAAATCTTCCGGCTTATCACTAAAATTGGTTGAAATAACAGGTGTAGTGTCTATACCTTCAGTGGTTACATGATAAGAGTAAAAAACATCTTTTTTTGAATCGTGGGTAAGTACCCAAAAGCCCTTACCTGTACAGTCAGTAGTGGCACTTACCGCCTCAGAGGTATTACTATCAAGAAGTGTAATGTTTTTTTGCTCTATGTCACCAAGTCCTCCATCCATTTCCATATTAATAAGGGAATAATGGAAACCAACCTGCTTTTTGCTGAAATTTGTCAGATCAGCAGCGGTAAAAAGAAAATACAGATTTTCTTTTTTAGGATATGGCACAATTACAGCGCACTGTACAGAGGAAACCCCGCCAATCAGGCCAGCTCCATTTGGCATTTGATGATGCTGCTTATTCCATACAACACTTCCATTGGTATAAAAAAGCAAATTACCATTTATGTCACTAATTGTAGCACTCCCTTCATCACTTTTTAATGGCACATTAGGCAGTACGACTGGTGAGCCAGTAGCAAAACTAACGTGATGTCCATTTCCAAATATCCAGTTGGATGTTTGTTTTTGGGCAATAGCACTGTCAAAAAGCAACAACAGTGTCAAGAGCAGAGTACAAATTTTCATAATCATCTCAGCAGGACTATTGAAAAACATCCTTTAGTAAATTCCGCTAATGTATTTCCTAATATACTTATTCCTAGGTTCTCAGAAAAGTTTATATTTGACATATTATTAATAAAAACTGCCTACTTACTACTTTATAAAAACTTATGAAGGCACTTATACTTTTTATTTTCTTTGTGGTTAGTATCATTCCGATTACTGCAAAGTCACTAGCATTTAAAAATGATACCATTACAACTGATTCCGGCCTGAAGTACATTATTACAAAAAAAGGTTCTGGTCCTAAAGCAAAAGCAAATGAAGTTGTAATTGCGCATTATACTGGCACGCTTTTAAATGGTGAGCAGTTTGACTCCTCCCGTGAGCGCAACGAACCGTTTGCCTTCACCCTTGGACGAAAACAGGTTATTCGCGGTTGGGACGAAGCCTTTGCTCTTTTAAAAATTGGAGACCGCGCAACACTTATTATTCCCCCCAATCTCGCATATGGCGATCGCGATCGGCCAAAAATACCCGCAAACTCGACCCTTATTTTTGATGTAGAATTTCTCGACGTCAGGAAGTCATCTGTTTCAGACCTCCTCTCGAATCTTATACGGGACAAAGGCATCGGCGCAGCAATCCACAAATTCAATTCTTTAAAAAAGGGCGGTTTTAAAAAGTATTACATGAGCGAAGCTGACCTGAACCGGCTTGGCTATGAGCTTTTACATGAGAAAAAAACCGGTGCTGCAATCGAGATTTTCAAACTAAATGCGCAAGAATTTCCGGAATCTTTTAACGTTTATGATAGTCTGGGGGAAGCCTACATGATCGGTGGCTTTAAAGACCTCGCCATTGAAAATTATAAAAAGTCGCTCGCGCTCAATCCTAATAACACAAATGCAGCCGAAATGCTACAAAATCTCCAAAAATAATTTTTTGTAAACTCTATTTCTTTTTTAAAACATTG
>DASPKH010000020.1:0-2264 GCA_035628175.1 Patescibacteria group bacterium | reverse complement strand
GCTCACGATCAGGTCGAGCGTCCGCGGCGTGAGCTCCTGCGTAATGGAAACGCCGCGCAGGTAATCCTTCAGATGGCGGTAACTTTCTTTTAAAAACAGCTCCAGCGCTTCCCGCGTCGCGGCATCTTTTAAGATATTTTGCGAAAATTCGCCGTAGCTTTTTATCACATTTTCCGCAAGTGCATACGCCTTTTCGGCATCGCCCTTTTCGGCAGCTTTTGCCGCGCGGTCGAGGTCGCTTGTGGCTGTTGCAAACGCCGAAATAATGAGCAGCAGTTCTTCTTCGCGGTAGGCCCGAAGAATCTCCACCATTTTTAAAAAACCTTCCTTGCTGCGCAAAACCGCGCCGCCAAATTTCATTACGAGCATATTTCTATCGAGTGTTTAGTTTTGAGTTTTAAATGTTGAGTTTTTATAACTGGCGCCCGTCATTGCGAGGAGGTCTTTTGACGCGGCAATCTTCGTTTTTAAAGCTGAAAGACAGTAGAAATAGGATTGCCACGTTGCGTGAAAGACCGCGCCTCGCAATGACGAAATACAAATACTTTAAAAGCTTTAAAAAGGATTTTTGGTTTCGCCAGTTTTTAAAAAAGTCTGCTATTCCCGCGCAGGCGGAAATCCATCTTTTAAAGCTTTAAAGCGATTTTGCTTTTGGGCTATTATTTTTAAATTATCGGCTCAATATTTAAAGCTCTTTGAATTCTTGGCTGTATGCGCCAGATGCCAACAGGAATAAGCCAAAGTGAAAAAAGAACTTCGCTGTAGTCAGAGAATCCGGCTTGGCGCTTCATTTCGACTGTTTTTAAAGCCATTGCCGTAAATCGTCCAACGTAAACTATCGCAACCATTGCAAGTATGTGAAATGGAAAAATTCCTTTTAACGTACTAGGATTATCCGGGAAAACGCTTGTTGCGAACCAACAGAAAAATGCGGTATAAACAACAATATAAAGTGCAGCAACTCTAAACTTTGTCAATGATAATTTCACTTTTCCATTTGCTTTTAAAAACAACAAATATCCTGCAGAATAAAGCCAGCCAACAAATATTGCCATAAAGATTATCGTTAGAATTACCGTTGCAAGCGAATTCTGAACAGTAAAAAAGCTGACAATCCAAAGTAAGACAACAATACTTAGGAATGTAATTCTGCTAATTTTAAAAAAGATATTCATAATTTAATTCTTTAAAAACAACTCTCCGGACGGCAAGGGTGGCCGCCCACAATTGCCCGGAATCTGTACGTGAGGGAAACAAGAATTCGTGATGCGTAATTCGTGATTCGTAATTCGTGATGCGTTGTAAAGTTTTTAAAAAGCTAACAGCCAACCGCTACATCACCTTTTAAAAATCACCCTAATTATATCCTCAATCGGCACTTCCTCTATCGTCACATCTTCAACGGGAAACCTGTTTAAAATATCCGCTGTGATTTGCGGCGCGTGCGTGCGTGGGATGCGCATGGCGACGACGTTGTTTTCAAAAAGCGTGACGGTGCCGAATTTTTCGAGTTCTTCGCGCGGAACGGCTTCTTTAAAATTGACTTTTAAAAGCTTGTCCGTGGCGTATTCGTTCACGAGGCCGGGCAGGCCGCCGTCATAGAGGATTTTGCCGTCGGCGATAAGGATGACGCGCTCGCACAGCTCCTCGATGTCCTCCATGTAGTGGCTCGTGAGGATGATGGTCGTGTCGTTTTCGCGGTTGAACTCCTTGATGAATTCGCGCAAAGAATGCTGCGCCACGACGTCCAGCCCGATGGTCGGCTCGTCAAGGTAAATCACTTTCGGCGAATGCAGCAGCGCACCGATGAGCTCGCATTTCATCCGCTCGCCAAGCGACAGCCGCCGCACCTGCACGTGGAGCTTGTCGGCTACATCCAGCTTTTCGGCAAGCCGGTCGCGACGTTTTAAAAACTCCGCGCCCGGAATGGCATAAATTTCCTTATTCAGCAGAAACGAGTCCGCCGCCGGCAAATCCCACCAGAGCTGGCTTCGCTGGCCCATCACAATCGAAAAATTCCGCTTAAATTCCTGCTCGCGTTCCCACGGGGTAAAGCCCAGCACCCTTGCCCTGCCCGACGTCGGGTACAGCAGCCCCGAGAGCATTTTCAGAACCGTCGTTTTGCCCGCGCCATTCGCGCCCAGCATCCCCACGGTCTTGCCCTGCTCAATCGTGAACGACACGTCATCCACCGCCGTGTACTCTTTAAACTCACGCTTATACAGCGAGCGAAACGAGTTCAGAAGCCCTTCCTGCTTCACATG
>DASPKH010000019.1:0-2184 GCA_035628175.1 Patescibacteria group bacterium | reverse complement strand
GTTAAATCAAGTTTTAAAAAAGGTAAAAATATGAAAACGGCAGATGAATTGAAGGAACTGGTGCGCGAGAAATATGGCGAAATCGCGGAGCAGTCAAAGGAGCAGAATGAGGTTTCGTGCTGCGGCGTGGGCGGCTGCGCGACGGTGGACTATACGATTTTCAGCGAGGATTATTCGAAGCTGCAGGGCTATAATCCGGAGGCGGATTTGGGGCTTGGGTGTGGTGTTCCGACGGAATTTGCGCTGATAAAAGAAGGCGATACGGTCGTGGATTTGGGTTCGGGCGCGGGCAATGATGCGTTTGTGGCTCGGGCAATTGCGGGTGAAAAAGGGCGCGTTATCGGGATTGACATGACGGAGGCGATGATTGAAAAGGCGCGGGCGAATTCTGATAAATTGGGTTTTAATAATGTGGAATTCCGGTTTGGCGATATTGAGAGGCTGCCGATTGGCGCGGGCGTGGCGGACGTGGTCATCAGTAATTGCGTGCTGAATCTCGTTCCCAATAAGGAAAAAGCTTTTGGCGAAATGTTCCGGATTTTAAAAACAGGTGGGCATTTTAGCGTATCGGACGTGGTGCTTTCGGGCGCGCTGCCGGAGAACCTTCGCACGGCGGCGGAAATGTACGCGGGCTGCGTTTCTGGCGCGATAGAGAAGAGCGAATATGTGAAAATTGCTGAAGCGGCGGGCTTTAAAAACGTGAAGGTGCAGAAGGAAAAAGTCATCGCGATACCAGATGATATTTTGCAAAATTATCTTTCCTCAGACGAGCTTGCAGCGTATAAAACCTCGGGCAACCGCATCCTGAGCATCACGCTTTATGGCGAAAAAGCGGAGAAGGAAGCGTGCTGCGCGCCGGGATGTTGTGATTGATGTTTTTAAAGGGTGAGTTTTTTAAAAGGCCTGTGATTGTGAGATTGCGGGCTTTTTTTGTTTTTGAGAGAGATTTTTTAATGATTTATGATTACCTTTTTTACTATAAAATTATCTTTTGTAAAGAAATGCAAATAGTAAATCCCAGAAGGAATTTCGGTAGTAGAAAAAGTCAGGCTTTGTTGATTAAAAAAATCTGGATTAAGCTTTAAAACGCTTTCGCCAACTACATTGTAAAGTTCTGCTTTTAAAAGATTTTCAGTTGGAAATATTATTTTTATAAAATCAGATGCAGGATTTGGAGTAAGTAAGATTTGCTCCAACGGATTTTCAGCTACACTAGAGATGAGCCCACCTTTTAAACTAGTGATGACGGAATCCCCACATGGCATAACATGAAATATGATTTCTCCCGAATGGGAACCTGATGTATGTGGGTGATACGATATTAAATACTTGACGTAACCGTACGAATACCCATTATTAGGACTGTATTCCGTCTCAATTATTTTGATTGAAAATGCTGAATCTGAACTTATCAGTTTACCTGTAATTCCCATTCCTTGAAATTTAAGAGTAATTTCTGTTCTTGTAGTATCTCCAATAGAATTTTGACAGAAGACAACAAACTCTTCAGGATTAGCCAGACATGGCGGCAAGCCTGTCCCGGTAATGGTAATAGATGCGATGGTGTTGCACGAACCAAACACAATAAGATCCGCCGTGCGTGTACCGACATCACCCGGAGTGAAATTCAGCTCAACCGTGATTGTGGAATCTTCTTTTAAAACAATTCCTTCTAAAGAAGAAACGAGGGAAAATTCTGCTTTATTCGTCCCGATAAATACTGCGCTGTCCAGCAGCAGATCCACCGTACCAATATTTTTTATAGTTGCTTTTAAATGCACCGGCAGCGTCTGCCCGGCGGCAATACTGCCAATGTCTTCGGCTGTTACATGAGTTCCGTCAAGCAGTGTAAACTGGATGGCAGGAGAATCTACAATAGAAACATGATCACTGCTGTCGCTTGAACCCGGAACGCCGCCGACCTTTGAAATGAAAGCGTCATTCGAGCCACATGTTGCGAGGTCAGGAATTCCCGGGAGTTTATATTTCGGATCAAAGCTTCCATTATTGATTTTCTGTGGAGGCTCAAAACTGCATCCCGGAGTAATAGCATATTGCGAAAATGCAATTACACAATTACTTATAAATAATATAGGAACATAAGATAAAATCTTTTTCATTTGAGACCCTTAATTTTATTTGTTTAAAATACAAACTATCTTCCGAACAAGCTAATATTTTAAG
>DASPKH010000018.1:0-8017 GCA_035628175.1 Patescibacteria group bacterium | reverse complement strand
CCAAGAAAAAGATTATCCGGAAATCGTTACAGTGTGGGAAGCATCCGTTCGCGCCACGCACCACTTTGTATTGGATGAGGACATCCGTTTTTACAAGGACCTCATCAGCTACAAATATTTAAAGCAGGCGAATCTTCTCTGTATCCGCGATGACGAAAACGGGCGAATCCAGGGCTTTCTCGGCGTGCATGAAGATTATGTTGATATGCTTTTTATTCATCCCGATTATTTCGGGAAAGGTGTCGGCACTAGGCTTTTAAAACATGCTCTCGAAAATCTTGGTGCTACAAAAGTTAGCGTGAATGAGCAGAATGAAAAGGCGCTCCATTTTTACAAAAAGTTTGGTTTTAAAACCATGCGCCGTGATGAACGCGACGGGATGGATATGCCGTACCCTATTCTGCACATGGAGCTATCATGACAGATCCGCTTCCCGCCTCGTGGGATATTTCGCCGCAGGACGCTATCGAGCTTCAGAAAAAGCTGAGCGGGCAGATTACATTACATCCACTCGAATCCCCTATTCGCACGATTGCCGGTGGCGATATTTCTTTTAATCTCTACTCCAATACAGTATACGCAGGTTTTATAATTTTAAAATTTCCTGAGCTTATACCGATTGCGCGATGCGTTATAACAACGGAAGTGACATTTCCATATGTGCCCGGCCTTCTTTCCTTCCGCGAAAGTCCAGCACTTTTAAAAGCGTGGGAGCTGATTCCTGAAGATAAAAAGCCTGACATCATTATGCTTGACGGTCAGGGAGTCGCGCATCCACGGCGCTTTGGCATTGCTTGTCACATAAGTCTGCTTACGGGCGTCCCCGCGCTGGGCTGCGGGAAAAGTCTTCTGACAGGGCAATACACCCCGCCTGCGCTGGAAAAAGGTAGCACAAGCGACCTTTTAGATAAGGGTGAAAAAATCGGGACAGTACTCCGCACAAAAAATAAGGTAAATCCCGTTTTTGTTTCTCCGGGAAATCGCATGACGCATGAAGAGGCCGTAGAAATTGCTTTAAAAAGTGTCACAAAATATCGTATTCCCGAACCGACACGGTTGATTCATAATGAGGTAAATGCATTCCGGCGCGGTGAAATTGAGGGCGGTTATTTTGAACTTTGAAACTCTTTTAAAAGAATATTCTTAAAAGATTTACAACAAATTTCTTATTTTTAAAAGCACTAATCTTTTTAACTGTCACCGCTTTTAAAAATGTCATTCGGCCCTATACACCACGAAGATTTTACGCTTGACGGTCTCACACATGAGGAGTTTCTCGCTTTGGCTTTAAAAGCCGCAGAACAGATCGGTTGGGAAGTTGATGCTCTTTCCGAAAATTCAATTACACTGATCACTCCTTTTCGTACGGACGGTAGCTGTGAGCTTATCGAGATAAAGCTTGACGGCACCAATGCGGATATCTCCAGCAAAAGCGATGGAGCGGGTTTTGGCAGCAAAGCGCAAAATCAGGAAAGCGTCGCAGAATTTATCAGCGCACTAAACTCCGCAGTTAATTCCTCTGAGGTAACAAACCCAAGGAAAACATTAGAAGAATATACTGATATTACCGATGAACCCGAAATTTCTTCAACGAATCTTGTTGGGGAAGCTGAACAAGATGAGGGTAAGTGGTGGGAAATTTTCAAGCCGCAGGAAGGATTTTTCATATCACCTATATTGATTAATATCAACATTGTCATTTTCCTTCTGATGGCGGTCTCCGGTGTTGGCATTTTTGAACCCGAAATTTCTGGCCTTTTGCGATGGGGCGGTAATTTCCGTCCGGCAACGCTGGACGGTGAATGGTGGCGCCTGCTTACCTCGTGCTTTGTGCATATCGGCATTATCCATCTGGCGATGAACATGATAGCGCTTATGTATATTGGCTCGCTCCTGGAGCCTGTCATTGGCCGTATAAAGTTCATTTTTGCCTACCTGACCTCGGGCATCGCAGCAAGTGCTGCAAGCCTTTCCTGGCACAGTTACACTGTTTCCGCGGGTGCATCCGGCGCTATTTTTGGCATGTTTGGCGTGTACCTTGCGCTTATTACCACCAATCTTTTTGACCCTGAAACACGGAAAGCGCTTTTAAAAGCAATTGGGATTTACATTGTTATAAATCTCGTATACGGCATGAAAGATGGAGTTGATGCAGCGGCACATATCGGCGGACTCCTTTCGGGGATTGTTATTGGCTATTCATATTACGTCGGCCTGCGCGATACCGTCTGGGACTCCAAAGATACGTTTGGCATGGCGGGTTCAGCATTTGCTTCTATTGGCTACACAGCCTTTGTGCTCCTGACGACTCCTAATGACGCCGCTACATATGACAAGACAATGGCGCAGTTTTTTAAAAATCAGGAGCAGGCGCTGCAATTGTATGCAATGCCCGAAACGTCCACAGCTGACGATTATCTCCGCGAAATCCGCACAAAAGGGCTTCCTGCATGGAAGGAAAACACCGCGCTTTTAAAAACAATTGAACATCTCGACATAGCGCCGCATCTGATCGAAAGAAATAAGACGCTGGAAGAATATTCGCGGCTCCGTCTTACTACGTACGAACTGATGGAAAAAGTATATGCGGAAAACACCAATGCCTACGACAGCGCGCTTCAGGTAGAATATGTGAAAATCGACTCGGTTTTAAAAATTATCAACGGTGAATAATCCTTTTAAAAAGCCATGGCAACAGCAGCAGAAATACTCGCCGAGCTCAAAACACTCGGCACCGAGCAAACCCGCAAAACTTTAAAAAATCACGGCGGCCCGGATAATATGTACGGCGTGAAAATCGGCAACATGAAACCAATTCAGAAACGCATTAAGAAAAATCACGCGCTCTCGCTTGAGCTTTTTAAAACGGGAATTTCGGACGCAATGTACCTCGCAGGGCTCATTTCCGAACCAAAAAAAATGTCACGCGAACAGCTACAAAACTGGGTGGAAAATTCCGTCTGGCACATGATAAGCGACAATACCGTTGCGTGGGTAGCCGCCGAAAGCAGCTTCGGCTGGGAGCTGGCAAACGAATGGATTAATTCACCGAAAGAAGACATTGCCACCGCCGGCTGGAATACGCTTTCGGGCATCGTGGCCCTGCGCGACGACAACGAGCTGAATGTTGACGCTTTAAAAAATCTTTTAAAACGCATTGAGGCCTATATTCACACCGAACAAAACCGCGTTCGCTACACGATGAACGGCTTCGTAATTTCTGTTGGCACGTACGTTGCGCCGCTTCGCGAAATAGCGATTGCGACAGCTGAAAAAATCGGCAAAGTAAGCGTGTATATGGGAAATACTGCGTGCAAAGTACCGCTTGCGAGCGAGTATATTGTAAAAAGCGACGGCAAGCCGGTGAAAAAGAAGAAAACGGTGATATGCTGATGTTTTAAAAACTTTTTAAAAATGCAAAAAGCCAACATCCGCAGCGAATTTCCCGATATTGACGTGCTTAAACGGACCATTGCCAAGCGGCGCGCGCAGAATGACGGCTGGCCGAATGTCGTTATTAATACCACAACAAAATTCACGCACCGCCCCGATATTTCCGGCCCACTCAGCATTTTCTGCAATCTCTCGGGCGAGAGCATTTGTGCGGTAGATAATCGCTCAGTGAAAGTCGGCACAGGCATGTATTTCCTCACAAATGCCGGGCAGAATTACTCGCTTGACATCCAAAATTCCACGCCAACTGAAACGTTCAACATTCACTTTGGCGAACGGTTCACACGAGAAGTTCTGCATTCGCTTTTCACGTCCGGCAGTACCTTGCTTGCCGAAGCGGGCTTTTTAAAAAGTCACGACGTTGCCTTTCACAACCGCCTGCACCGCCACGACGAACGCTTTGAAAAGCTTTTAAAAACAATTTATAATAAGCACAAACGCGGCGAAGCTGACGCACTTTTTCTCGAAGAGCAGCTGTACAATCTGCTCCTGCACCTGCTCCAGTCGCACCGAAATCTCCAGGCGGAAATCGCGCGGCTGCCCCTTTTAAAAAGCTCAACGCGCCAGGAAATCTACCGCCGTCTCACGCGCGCGCTTGACTACATTCACTCCACTTTCCCGCAGCCAATGGAGCTTGAAGAGATGGCCGCTGCGGCCTTTATGTCAAAATTCCATTTTCTTCGGCTTTTTAAAAGTGCATTTGGCATGTCGCCGCACCAGTATATTCAGCAGTTGCGTATGGAGCAAGCTCAAGAACTCCTCCGTACGACAAACCTGCCCGTCACCGACATTTCCGAAAAGCTTGGTTTTGAAAATGCGCAGTCGTTCAGCAGGCTGTTCCATCAGCGGTTGCGTGTGTACCCGACGCAGTTCCGCGTAGCTGTGCTGGGGTAATTGTTTTAAAAAATTAGCAATTTCGGTTATGTGCGCAGCTGAGTCAAATGCATAGTTTTGTAAAGCAACTATGTATTACTTTATAAACCCAAACATTATGAATTCTCCACTCTATCTTCTCGCGGCCGTTGGCTTTCCCACACTTACACTGATCTGCCTTTCGGCTGTTTTTTACGCACTGCGCTATGCCTTACAGCGAACAGATCTTTCGCAGCAAAAGCAATCCAGGATATTGTATGGAACGATTTTTGCGCTCATCAGCTGGAGTGCGCTTGTCTCAATTCTTGCGACATTAGGTATATTCTCGGACTTTACTTCGCGCCCGCCTACAATGATGTTATTTCTACCGATACCGCTTATCACGCTCGTCATTATCAACCGCACTCATACTTTCAAAGAGATCCTGCAACAAGTCCCGCCACACTGGATAATTGCCATTCAGTCATTTCGCCTGCCGGTCGAAATTTTTCTCTGGGCACTTTTTATGGAGAATCTCATTCCCGTGCAAATGTCGTTCGAAGGCCGGAATTTCGACGTGTTTGTTGGTATTTCAGCTCCAATTTTCGCTTATTTGTATTCTCGGAGAAATCTTTCGCATACGGCTGCTATCGTGTGGAATTTTTTTGGGCTGGCATTACTTTTGAACATCATTGTCATTTCGATTCTTTCTACCCCAATCCCGCTTCGTGTCTTTATGAATGAGCCTGCTAACACAATAGTTGCGCAGTTTCCGTTTGTGCTGCTGCCGATGGTGCTTGTGCCGCTGGCGTATTTCATGCACATTTTCTCACTGCGCCAGCTACTTGCATTAAGAGCAGAAGAGAAAAGTGTTGCGCTGAAGTTTAAAAGCTGATTACTTTTAAAAGAAATTACAAATCCCTGTGTTTTTTTAGAAGCTCCAGGGATTTTCTTTTTAAAAACGTGAAATTCCTTTTAAAACCATTCGTCATAGCGCCCAAGAGAAACACCACTTTTTTAAAAAACAAACACATGGCTCCCAAAGACAAAAAACTTATCGGCGCGTGGCTTATTATCGGCGTTATAATGGTCTTCATACAGGTGCTCATCGGCGGCATCACGCGGCTCACCGGCTCCGGCCTTTCCATCACACGTTGGGAAGTCGTCACCGGCACGATCCCCCCGCTGGATGAAACAGCGTGGCAGGCGGAATTCAACCTCTACAAGCAGTCGCCACAGTTTAAAAAAATCAACCACCAGATGACGCTCCCGGAATTTAAAGGAATTTACTTCTGGGAATATTTTCACCGTCTTTGGGCTCGAACGCTTGGTTTTGTCTTCCTCATCCCATTCGCGTGGTTTGTTTTTAAAAAGAAGATTCGCGGCGCGCTTTTAAAAAAGGCAGTTATTGCTTTTCTGCTTGGTGGCCTCGTTGGAATTTTCGGCTGGATCATGGTAGCAAGCGGCCTCAGCGACAGGCCGATGGTCAGCCCGTACAAACTCGCAATTCACCTTTCGCTTGCGATTATTACACTTGGATATTTGCTGTGGGTTGCGCTTGATTTATTGGTTTTAAAAGAAAAAGCTGTTGACGCTTCTTTAAAAAAGTCTGCGCTCTGGCTCACAGGTCTTGTGAGTTTCCAAATCGTGCTCGGTGCTATTGTTTCCGGTATGCGCGCCGCGTTTTTCTTCCCGACATGGCCCGATATGAACGGAACATTCATTCCTGACATTCTTTTACAAACTGAGTTTTGGTCATGGAATGCGTTTATTCATTTTGAAAAATTCGGACTAGCTCCGGCGCTTTTCCAGTTTTTGCATCGCAATACGGCGTATATTATTGCTATCTGGACGGCAGTTCTGATTTTTAAAAGTTTTAAAAACTACCCGGCTTTTAAAAATCTTTTTCTTGTGCTCGGCGGATTGATTCTCACGCAGGTTGCCCTTGGGATTTTCACGCTTATTGGCTCCATCGGTACGATTCCCGTTGCCCTAGGCGTGGCGCATCAGGGCGTTGGAATTCTTACGCTTATGTGGCTTCTGGTGCTGAATTACAAGTTTTCGGGTGAGAAGGCTGTTTTTAAAACTGCGCCGGAAATTGCTTTTAAAAGGGAAAAATTATCGGTGGCGAATAGGTTTTAATTTTTTAATAATTTGAATGCTCAAATGGCAAGATTCAGTAGATTAGCTCCCCTATCCCATTTTGTAGAATACAAATTAGCGGTAGCTCTGGTAAACTTTTTCTCACCTCTTGAGAATAAAAAAAATCACGAATTATTAGGAATACCAATACAACAAGGTAAGATAATCCCACTATCAACATTTGATTTTATAAGTTATATTGATAAGAAAATCAATCCAAGCCTAACGAATTTTCTTTTTACAACTCTTGAGATAGAATCCGCACATGCTATAAAGGACAGAATTTTGGATTTAATAAAAAGATTAGTGGCTGCAAATATTCTTACGCATTCGGGTACAAAGCAAGCTTACAATGAATGTTACCACACTTTAAAAGAATATACCACTCAGGAACAAAAAGGAGTAATTTGGCTCACACCTGTACTTGGCTTTAGTTTTTTACTTGATTATTTGCAACCTTACATTGTTCAGATAACAGGTAAAAATATCAAGGGGGATACTCACTGTGGGACTGGAATTCTTATCTCGAATTCATTGATTTTAACTTGTGCACATGTGATTTCTGATATGGAGGTTGATAACGAACAAATACTAAATGGTAAAACAGTACAAGTAATTGAGCAAAATTATCATTCAAAAATTGATGTAGGTTATTTAAAAGTAGATAATTCAAATTTTAGGGATATAGGACTTTGTTTTAATAATCCGCGTAATATGATGGATATAGCAATAGCTGGATATCCTAAGATTCCATATAGCAGAGCAAGCTCACTATTATTACAAAAAGGTGAAATTAATGGCTTTATTCAAGGACTCGATGGAAATAATTACTTTTTATTTTCAGCAATAGCAAGACCTGGGAATAGTGGGGGGGCCAATTTTCTCGGATAATGGGCACATAATTGGAATAGTAACTCAGGATTTAAGGTATCAAGACGACCCAACAGCCCCATTTTATGCAGCCGTGCCAACTGGTGAAATAATAAAAGCTATTCAAGAACTTGATGCTTCAGTTCAGCTTCCATTTGAAGATTATCAATAAAAAAAGGCGAAGCATTCCTGCCTCGCCTTTAAAAGATTCTTTTTAAAAACCGCTTATTTCTCAGCCGGGATAAAATCCAGCGAAATCGAATTCACGCAGTGGCGCGTATTCTTTTCTGTAAATCTCTCGCCTTCAAACACGTGGCCTAAGTGCCCCTCGCAGTTCGCGCAGACAATCTCCACGCGGCGTCCGTCCGCATCGGGAACACGCTTTACGGCACCTTTTATCTCATCGTCAAAGCTTGGCCAGCCACAGTGCGACTCGAATTTCGTGTCGGATTCATACAGCGGCGCACGGCAACGTTTGCACACGTATGTGCCCTTGTCCTTGTTATAGAGAAATTTCCCCGTGCCCGGATATTCCGTGCCTTTGTGCACGATGACGCGCTCTTCTTCCGGCGTGAGTTTTGTATAATTTGATGTGTCCTGCATGCCTTTTCCTCCTGAATTCTGCGCCGTTTGCGCCACCATTTTTTCCTGCGAGCATCCCGCAAAAAATAACGCGCAACAAGCGAATAATGACAGAAAT
>DASPKH010000017.1:0-2566 GCA_035628175.1 Patescibacteria group bacterium | reverse complement strand
CTTTAGTTTGCTTTCAAAAAAGCTGTTTGACAACTTCGTTCGGCCATAGCCATTGGGGCAGAAAAGATACACGACTTTGTCGCAGATAATAAAGTCGTCATAGTCATAACGTTTGCTATTTACTTTGTCAATATCGGCTTGGTCAGGAAATGCTGAAAGGAACGTAACATGCAGCTTCGACGGATCTTCGGAGCGCGCTATGATGTAGTGATTGTTTTCAAAAACATTCTCCAATTCCTCTTTTGTCAGCACAATTACTGGCACCTCAAAACCAAATGTTTTTAAAATTTCCTCGCGGATCTGCTGTGCTACGGCTTCTGTCTCTGCGGGCTCGCCTTTAAAAATAATATTACCGCTCTGGATAAACGTTTGCACATTTTTAAAACCCGCCTGCTCAAGCGCCGAGCGAAGTTCGTCCATTTTTAAAGGTTTCTGTCCGCTTACGTTGATGCCTCGAAGGATAGCTATGTAGGTTTGCATGATTAATGTTGGTTTAAAAACAAAAATTCCCGTTCTTTTTAAAAACGGGAATTAAATTACGCTTTTTTAAAACGTTTTAAAAGTATTTTTAAAACCTAGCCGTTCAATTTTTCCCATTCGCTCTGTGCAAAGTCAATGAGCGAGGCGATCATATCTGCCGAAAAGTCAAATTTAATGCCAGCCCGCTCATACACTTCCTGCGTGGAAACCGTACCGCCAAGCTCCAGCGCAGCAAGATAATCGTTCACAGCTTTTTCGGGGTTCTGTGTGTAATTGCGCCACACCTGGAGCGCTCCCAGCTGCGCGATTGCGTACTCGATATAATAGAACGGACGTTCAAAAACATGGGAGAATTGCCAGCCGGTTTTTAAAAAGTGCTCAAGGCCGCTTCTGTCTACAAATGCCGACGTATTAAAGCGTTTTTCAAGCTCCATCCATTTTGCAATGCGCTCGTCTTCGGTGTGCTCAGGATTTTCGTACACCCAGTGCTGGAATGCGTCCACCTGCATGATGCGATCCAAAAGCCCTACTGTTCCTTCTATTTGCTCACGTTTAGCGCGTTTCAGTTCGTCTTCATTCTTGTAGAATTCATCCCAGAAATCCATCGTGATCAGTTCCATGCTCATCGAGGCCAGCTCAGCAACTTCGGAATAGTGGCCTTTGTACGCCACAAGGTCGTGATCCTTTGTGGCAAATGTGTGGATTGCGTGACCGCCTTCATGCAGCATCACCACAACGTCCCGCTGAACACCAACAGTATTCATGAAAATAAACGGAACGTGCGTTTCATATAGGCCATAGTTATAACCGCCCGTTTCCTTGCCAAGACGGCTGTCAAGGTCCAGCTGCCCCATTGCGCGCATTGTTTCGATCTTATCACCAAGGCCTGACTTCAGTTTATTAAAGATCGTGATCGTCTTGTCCACAAGCTCGTCAGAATTCTCAAAAGGTTTCAGCGGCTCTTTTCCGTAAATATCAACCGAAAGATCCCATGGGCGAAGTTTCTCTAATCCCAGAACTTCTGCACGATGCTCTTTTAAACGCTCTGTAAACGGGTGAACTAATTTTTCTGTAGAACGGTGAAATTCAAAGCACTGCTCTGGTGTATAATCGCGATTGAGTGCTTTAAAGGTGTAGTCACGATAGTTTTTAAAACCTGCGTTCTGTGCGAGTTTATGGCGCAGTTTTAAAAGCTCAGAATACAGCAAGTTCAGTGTCTCAAAATCCTCCAGCTTGCGCTCTTGTACAAGATGCCACGCCTTTTCACGAATATCGCGGTCGTAGCTTTGATAGTACACGCTCATTTGTGGCAACGTTTTTGTTTCGCCGTCAAATTCTACCGACTGATTAGCAATGATCTTGCCGAATTCGCTTGTTTTCTCACCAAGGATCTTTTCAATTTCGAGATTTTCCTGGCGGAAGAGGTCTAGTGATGTTTTCGTGAGTTTCAAGAATCTATTATAATCTGTCGGCAGCTCTTTTGCAAACGGCGATTCCACCATTTTGCGCTCGATCTTCTCAGAAAACTCATCGAATTTCGGTGAAACTTCCGTTATATATCGCATGAAAATTGTTTCCAGCTCAGGATCATTTGTATTGCGCGATTTATTGATATAGCTCCACGCAAAGCCATCACGATACGCTATATAGAGTTCCTGCGTTTTTAAAATCCACTTTTTAAAATCTTCTGCACTCGTAAATTCTGCACTCAATAGCTCCTGGAAATACGGCTCGAATGACTCCCACCGCGATGTATCTAGATCTTCTTTTAAAAACTCGCGTTTTTTTCGCTCAACAACTTTTGTCATTATTATTCCTTTAAAACTTTATGGTAACATTAATTTTTTCTTTAAAAAACTACATTTCCGAGAAATAATCCAAATCAACTTTTTTGATTTCATAGGAGTCAATCACGGAAACCCCAACATTGTGGTCAATCATATAGTCAGCAAGCTGTTCGCCGTCTACGAGCACGATTTTGCTCTGAATTGAACGCACAAAATCACGGGCCTCAGCTGTAAATTTCGATGTTGTAATAAAAACGCCTTTGCTTGCCTGCTTGCCCATAAGCGCTCCGGCAAATTTC
>DASPKH010000016.1:0-3123 GCA_035628175.1 Patescibacteria group bacterium | reverse complement strand
CGTTTTACAACCTGGAGAGGAAATTCGCTATTCGTGGAAAGCCACTGAAAACACGCAGTTCCCAGATGACTTCTACATGGCGCAGGCGGAGGTTCGCCGCAATTTTGAAGGAATGTTTACCGTTCCTTCTGCTATTCAATTTACTGTGTTAGATTAACTTCTTCCATAGAATTGTGCGCCTGTGTTTGTAAAAAATGCAGGCGTTTTTTGTTGTAAAACTGCTGAATTCGAACTATCCAATAACCAAAATATGAAGCAATTTGTTGTAATCCTGGCACTCTCCCTTATTTCACTCGTCTCCTGTCAGCAGCAGCCTAGTGGCCAAACCAAGGAAGATACTGCAGGTATTATGCGTATTTCCACGGGCTCGTCCTTTGGCATGTGCGTAGGATATTGCCAACATGAAGTTACCTTCACACCGCAGCTTATTAAAAGTGTGCAGAAGGGGACACGCTCGGGCGACTTACCTGAAAAAAAAGCTGAAGAGCAGTTACCGCAAAGTGAGTGGAACGATATCATTTCAAAAGCCGACTGGGATAATTTTAAAAACCTCCCGGAAACAATCGGCTGCCCGGATTGTGCTGACGGAGGAGCGGAATGGATTGAAATTCAGCGTGGCGATTCTACAAAAAAAGTAACAATAGAATTCGGCGCTAATATTCCTGAAATACAGCCACTTCTTGACAAATTGCGCCCGATACGTGAGCGTTTTAAAAAGTAATCGGTGGAAATAAGCGGAGGCCTGAGCCTGAGTTTTAAAATGCAAGTAGGGTACAAGGAAACCATTGTTATTTTCCTGTAAAAGGAAAACAGAGAAATGGATATTGCCATCAGGCGAAGTTGCGAAATATTTACATAAAGCAAATAAACTCAGCGCAGGTAAATGGAACGCTGAAGAATATTCATTGCATGATTACAAATACCCTTGGATCTCAGGAAAACATTTTACACTTATAGTCGAAAAATAATCTTTTAAAAAATATTTTCTTTTGCCTCCAAGACCATGGATTTTAAAACCTTGTCCGGCAAAATGATCTGCGTCTGATGCCCCCTGGCAACGCGCTTTTTGGCTGTTCGAGCTTCGATTGTGCAGACAATCTTTTTGTCCTTAACCTCGCTCACCGTTGCTTTTAAAAACACTGTATCGCCGACCGCAGCCATCGCTTCATGGCGCATGCAGACCTCACCGCCAACAGCATTTTCGCCTTCTTCGAAATATGGTTCGATGGCTTTTCGCGCTGCGACTTCTGCGTGATAGCACAGCCAGAATGTGGAATACACCGCGTGGATTTCCCGCCCGTCGAGTTTTGCCGTCATTTCGGGTGTGACGAGGATTTCCATTTCGTAGGTTGAATTTTGGACTTCCGGTTTCATCGTAAAAATTGAAAGTGCTGCAAATCGTTTTAAAGACTTTAGGCTCAAAGCTCGCAGCTCATTGCCAAAGCTCGCTGCTTTTTCGTAATTTAGCAAAAATACCACGCACTTCTTTAAAAATGAATATATCGTTTTACACACTCGGCTGCAAACTAAACTACGCAGAAACGTCGCAGCTCCGCGAACAGTTTGAAAAGCTCGGGCATACAATCGTTGAGTTTGGTGAGCCAACGGATGCAGTTTTAATTAATACCTGCACTGTGACAGAAAATGCCGACACGGAATGTCGCAAGATCATCCGCCGAGCTTTACGCACCTCACCGAACGCATTTGTTGGAGTGACGGGTTGCTACGCGCAGCTGCAGCCGGAGGAAATTGCTTCGGTGGAAGGCGTGGACGCAGTTTTTGGCGCACAGGAAAAATTTAAAATCCCGCAGATTATTAACGATTTTACAAAGAGGGAAACACCGCAGATTTTTGTCAATGAATTTTCGGATGAAATTGAATTTGTCGGTGCGAAAAGCGGCGATAATGATTCGCGGACACGCGCGGTTTTTAAAATACAGGATGGCTGTAATTATAACTGTTCGTTTTGCACAATTCCGCTGGCACGCGGTGGTTCGCGCAGCATGGATTTCGCCAAAATTGAAGAAACTTTTAAAGATTTGGAAAAATCGGGTTATTCGGAAATCGTGCTTTCCGGTATTAATCTTGGAGATTACACTGGAAGAGGAGGCGAGAAATTTACAGATGTTGTGAAACTGATTGATTCGCTCGACACGAATGCGCGCGTGCGGATCTCTTCCATTGAGCCAAATCTTTTAAAACCCCAAATTCTTGATACTGTTGCGCAGTCGGAAGTATTCTGCCCGCATTTTCACATTCCGCTTCAAAGCGGTTCGCCGGAAGTTTTAAAAATGATGCGGCGACGATATAAAGTAAGTTATTACGAGGAATTGATTTACAACATTAAAGCTGTCATGCCGCATTGCTGCATCGGCGTAGATGTAATCGTTGGCTTTCCGGGCGAAACGGATGAATTTTTTGAGGAAACGTACAACTTTTTAACGACTCTACCGATTTCATACTTGCACGTTTTCACGTATTCTGAACGAGAAAATACACCGGCTGCTGTTTTTGAAAATAAAATTCCACTACAGGTGAAAAAAGCGAGAACAAATCGTCTTCGCGCTCTTTCCGCTTTTAAAAAATCTGAGTTTTATGCTTCTCAAATTGGATGTGAGCGAACAGTAATTCCTGAAATGTATAACACTGAAACCGGGCGCTGGGTTGGTTTTACGGAAAATTACGTGCGCGTAGAATTTCCTGCTCCGGCGGTGCTGATACAAAAGCCTATGCGCGTGGTTTTAAAGGAGATGCTTGGTGAGCATGTACTGGCGGAATTGACACAAACAGAGTTTTTAAAAGAAGAAAATTTTCCTGAATATATTTCGATTTTGGTGTAACTGAGTTTTACAAAATGTTTTTTAAAATAATACAATTTGCATTTCTTGCGATCATTCTTTGTGTGATCATTATATCATGTTCGTTGCCAAGAACGGTTGTTAGGGCCCCTTTAAAAGCAAAGGAGGAGTTTATAGTCGGAAGCTATAGGGTGATAGCACGAGAAACGATTGATTCCGTTGAGAAATTTTTTAAATTCCGGTATTATCCCGTGTACCATTTTGCTGTTGTGAATTCTGACAGCGAGGTGGCGGATCGTTACGTTGGCGGTTTCCAAGAATATCT
>DASPKH010000015.1:0-3266 GCA_035628175.1 Patescibacteria group bacterium | reverse complement strand
TCTTATCTATCGTCGGTGCCATAAAGCATTTTCTGCTCGGCAACATTGATATTCAGACGGCGATAATCCTGTCAATATTCGCAGCTCCGTTTTCCTATTACGGAGCAAAAATGGCAATACAATTACGCACCAAGACGCTTGAAAGAATGTACGGAACATTTATCATCACGTTTTCAGTGTACTTCTTGATCAATGTTTTAAACGGGAAATAATTTTAAAACTCTTTTAAAAACTTATAACTCAAACTTTTAATAAATGCTCTGCCTTCAATCTGAAACGAATCCCGAGTGGATAGACATAGCAAATAAACATCATGATAAGATTCTGATAGATCATGCGCATTGCGAAAAGAAAGCAGCGTTTTTTGCGCTCTCGATGATCAATCGGTATCCTGATCGCACACTTCTTGTCGATAAAATGGTGGAACTAGCACAAGAAGAGCTAGAGCATTTTGACGCAGTGCAGAAGGAGTTGCAAAAACGTAACATTACATTTAGGCCAGACGAAGGCAGCGAATATGCGCAAAAGCTCCACAAGCTGATACGCCGTGAAGATCCTGCGAAAATGCTGGATTTTCTTATCGTCGGTGCGCTCATTGAGGCGCGGTCATGCGAGCGATTTTCGCTGCTGGCAAAATCCGCCACGGATGAAACAATGCGCATCTTATACAAGTCATTGTTAGCGTCTGAAGCCGGGCATTACACAATGTATACAGATTTAGCGCGTGAATATTATCCCGCTGCAGAGGTAAGAGCGCGCTTAAATGAAATGGCGGCGGCAGAAGCAGCAATTGTGCGAGATTTAAAAAGTTTGCCGACTATGCATGGATAGGTCGTAATGTGTAATACGGGATGCGGTTTTTTAAAAGTTTCTGTAAAAGCCTGTTAAAAACTCTTTTAAAAGAACTGTCATTCCGCGCAGGCGGGAATCCACACGCTGGATGTTTGCGTTAGACTATTACAACTTTTTAAAACGGCAGATCTCAACTTCTTTTGGCGATGGATTTCCGCCTGCGCGGAAATGACAAACACATAACAAACTAGACGATTCTTTTCAAGACTTAAAAAAAACAAATGTCCGACACAACACCCAAAATCATCTTCATGGGAACGCCGGAATTCGCCGTGCCCTCACTGCGCGCAATTCACGCAGAATTCGGCGTCGCAGCCGTTGTAACAGTGCCGGACAAACCGAAGGGACGCGGTTTAAAACTTATTCCCTCAGAAGTAAAAGCGGCTGCGCTGGAGTTAGGAATTCCTGTTCTACAGCCGGAGTCGGTGAAGTCGCCAGAATTTGCGCAGCAGATCGCTGAACTACAACCTGATATTATTGCCGTCATTGCTTTTAAAATTCTGCCGCCTGCTGTTTACTCGCAAGCAAAACTCGGCGCATTTAATATTCATGGAAGTTTGCTGCCAAAGTATCGCGGTGCGGCACCGATCCAGTGGGCGATTATCAATGGTGAAAAAAAGAGTGGTGTTACGTCCTTTCTCCTTCAGGAGAAAGTAGATACAGGCGCGATTTTAAAAACGCGTGAAGTCGAAATTGGCGATGGAATGACAGCGGGTGAATTGTATTTTGCGCTGATGCCACTGGCTGCAGAACTTGCAGTAGAAACCTGTGGTTTACTTTTAAAGGGTGAAGCCACGCCACAACCGCAAAATGACGAAGAAGCAACACCTGCTCCGAAACTTTTCCGTGAGCAGTGCAAAATTGACTGGAAGCAAAAGGCCGAGACAGTACGCAATTTTATTCATGGCGTGTCCCCTGTACCAGGCGCGTGGACTATGTTTGAGGGTAAGCGGATGAAAATTTTAAAAGCTGATCTTGCCACGTCTATGTGGACAGCACCGGGTGAATACACGATCGAAGGCGAAGACTTCATCGTAGCGTGTAATACGGATGCAGTTGTTTTAAAAGAAATTCAGCTCGAAGGCAAGCCCATCGTAAAAGCGTCAGATTTCGTTCGCGGGTGGCGTGGCAATACAACTGGAAATTTGTCGTAATTTTTAAAAATGAAAACACTCGAAGAATTTGTTCAGTCAAATAATATTTTAGTTGTAGCGCACCGTGGTTCCAGCGGAACTGCACCCGAGAATACGCTTTCCAGCATTCGCGAGGCTTTACAGGCGGGTGCGAAAATGGTAGAACTCGACGTGCAGCTCACTGCCGACAAGCACGCTGTCGTATTTCACGATTCCGTTCTCGGTCGCACAACGAATGGCAGCGGAAAAATTCACAATACTTCTTTAAAAGATATTCAGCAGCTGGATGCCGGGAGCTGGTTTAGTGAAAGTTTTAAAAATGAAAGAGTCCCGCTTTTAGGCGAAGCGCTTGAGCTTTTAAAAGGTAAAGCTTATGTTAATATTGAGATCAAGCCACCTCAGGCCGATGAAAATTTTGAAGAGCGTTTGCAGAAAATTCTGGACGAGGTTTTTAAAGCGGAAATGCAGCAGCACGTTCTCTTTTCGTCTTTTCATCACGCTTCGCTCGCGCTTTTAAAAAAACATTCGCCCGGGCTCCACACCGCTGCGATTCAGGTGCCAAATGACAAACGCCTCCCATCAGAAATCGCCTCAGAGATCGGCTGTCGCGGATTTGTCTGCTCGCTCCGCGAATTGAGCAAAAAGCGTGCTGAAGATGCTTTAAAAAACAATATGTACGTCGGCGTGTATACGATCAATTCCGAAGAAGACCTGCAAAAAGCGCTTCAATACAACGTGAAAGCAATTGTCACAAATTTTCCCGAAAAAATCATGCAGGCGCTCACCGCTGTTCAAAAGCATTAAAAAATCCATGGACGTCACAACCACTATCGGGATGGCCGCTGCTGCCTGTACGACATTCGCTTTTATGCCGCAGGTGGTCCGCGTCTGGCGCACAAACCAGACAAAAGACCTTGCGCTTGGCACATTCCTGCTTTTTACGCTCGGCACCGTAGCATGGCTCACATATGGCATTTTAAAAAATGATCCTGTTATTATTGCCGCCAACGGCATTACGCTACTTCTGAGCGCCTATCTGCTTTTTAAAAAGTTTACCGAAGAAAAAATGTAGGTACGGCGGAACCTTTGTAATTTTACAATTGCTTTACTTGCAGTTTTAAAATTCACCGTTTCAGCACATGATACATCTTCCGCATTTGATCGTTGACCTTGCCCTGATCCTTGGCGCGGCAGGTATTATTACGATTATTTTTAAGAAGTTAAAGCAGCCGCTTGTTTTAGGGTATATTATTGCAGGACTGATCGTCGGTCCGAATTTCC
>DASPKH010000014.1:0-5086 GCA_035628175.1 Patescibacteria group bacterium | reverse complement strand
CAATAAGCCAACCCAGCTTATCGCCCTCATCGGCTCACTGATCATCGTTTACCTTGTCGCATGGTTTGTTCTCTCAATGAGCGAATGGATCATTGTGAAGCTCGGAGATAATAACATGAATATCATCACGCGTATGCTCGGACTGATATTAGCAGCGATGGCGGTTCAGTACGTGCTGAATGGAATTACCAGATATTACAATTTTCTGGTGAACCAGAATTAATATTTTAAAATTTACAATTTAGTAGATTGCACAGAAAATTCAGTGATGTGCTTTTAAAAAGTAATCAGTAACGAGTATCGTGATACTACGCACTAAACCAATATACCCCTTGCCAATCACCTTCGACTATGACGTCGTCACGCGCAATGGTAAAAGGCTCTGCCGTGCAAGAGCCGCTACTGTCGAAGCACTTTTAAAAAAGCATGGCAAACAAAATACCATCCGTGTGATTTCTGAAAATGTCGTTGAAGTTTCCGACCGAGTTTTGATACAGAAATTCCAGCAGATTTACCGGAGCGATATGCAGCGGAACATCACGCGGAAAAACAGGTGTGTTGCCTGTGGTGAGGAGAATTTAGGCCTTTTAACGGTTCATCATGTTGTCCCCCGCCATTTCGCCCTCAGGCTGCCAAAGCAGTATTGCGGCGACCTGTATCACGACAAACTCTGCCTGTGTGTTCGCTGCCATATCGAATATGAAAAAATCGCAACGCACTGCAAAAAGGAATTTGCCGATATGTTTAGCAAGATGTTTATTTACAGGAAATACGGCGAGCTGATTTTGTGGTGGCGGAGTCATTTTGTTGAAACCGTCAGGCCGAAGTATTTGCCGGAAGATTTTAAAGTTAATATGAATTTTGGGAAGAGAAAATAATGGGAGTAATTGTTACAACCAACCTTTAAAGCCAATCAACTAATGCGGAGTTTCGCGGCAGATAAAAAAAAGCCGCTGTGAAAGCGGCTGTTAAAAAAGCGTGCCCGAGAGGATTTGAACCTCTGGCCCACAGCTTAGAAGGCTGTTGCTCTATCCAGCTGAGCTACGGGCACGTGTTTTTTTGATACAAATCTACAAGCTTTTTAAAACGTATGCAAATGTTTTTCGAAGAACTTTTTAAAAAGAATTTGCACACAGCAGATTTTCGCCGTATATTTGTGGCTCTTTAAAATGACATTATCACTCGACTGAAAGTTATACGGCCAAGTCCCGTGCAACTACGACAAACCCAACTCCGTCAGGTCCGGAAGGAAGCAGCGGTCAGTTTGCTCTGGTGTGCCACGGTCAACTTGGCTCTTTTTTTGCCCGGAAATTACTTTTAAAACTTCCCTCCTTTTAAAAGCGTTCTCACAAAACGTACCGCAAAATTTTCACACCGACCGAATAATCCGTATATTTACGGTCTATTAGTACAACAAAAATTCGCATGAAAAAACAGATAATTATAAGTTCTTCGCTGAACGAAGTCCGCATTGCCATCACCGAAAACGGCCAACTGGCTGAACTGCTCGTGGAATCGCCTGATAAGGAGCGCTACGTAGGCAGCGTATATTATGGCAAAGTGCGCAATATCGTGCAGGGTATGAACGCCGCTTTTGTGGACATCGGGCTGGACCAGGATGCCTTTTTGCACTTTTCCGACGTAGCCGAATCACTAGAGGATAATTTCATCACCGACGAAGACGACGAGGATGAAGACGAGCCAAAGCAGGCTGCAAAACCTCAGCATAAAGGTCAAAGGCCGCAACACGATAAATCAAAACCTCCACAACAGCACGAGCCTAAACCTCAGTATGAAGCCGCGGCACCTCCTGCCCAACAGGAAATTCCGCAAGAGCAAAGCACCACGCCGCAGCAACGGCAGCAGGATGCACAGAACCGCCGCAATGACCGGAATAACAGGCGCAACGAGCGTGGTGACCGCAATAACAAACGCCGCCCGCACAATAATGAGCAGCGCAATGCAATGGCCAACGATGAGGAAAACCGCGAGGAGACTCGTTTTCAGGAACAGGCTGCTGATGCACCTTTTAATGAGCAGCCTGGTGAAACTTTTAAAAATAATGAGGGAAATTCGCCCGGAGAAAGTTTTAAAAATCCCATCGCAGGCTCTTTTAGAAATGAGGAAGCTTCGCCTGACGATGACTCCGCTTTTGTAGAATTTCGTGGTGAGGAAGAGCTTCCACAGGAAGGTTTTATAGAGGAGCTGCTGGAAACTGTGCCCGACGCTGCACCCACGGAGGATACTCAGTCGGAAGATACTCATTCAGAACCACCTTCTGAGACGCATCCAAAACCAAAGCGCAAGTACACGCGACGCGCTCCAAACTCCAAAGCAGCGACTAAAAAAGGCGCGAAGAAAAAAGATTCCGGCAATAATGCTACTTCGGACGAGCCATTCCGCACAGAAAGCTTTGCAATGCATGATCCTGATACGGAAATTTTACGCGATGATTTTCCAGAGAGCAATTTTGAAAATTCTCCGGATAGGAATAACAATAATGTAAATTCAGGAGAAGGGCAGCAGAATAGTGATGCCAACAGGCGCAATAACCGCAATAACCGTCGGGGAGGACGCGGCCGTGGCAAACGCAGAAACGATCAGCAGAATAATCCTCATCAGCCCGGCGAGCCCCACCTTACGGAAAATTCGCAGGAGGCTCCTTCTGAAAATCGTCAGCAGGATTTTAAAAACAATGATAATCCTGTTTTTAAAAATGAAAATGAGCACAGTTCAGAAAACGAACCCGGTGATTCTTTTAAAAATCCTGACGTTCGTCAAAATCAACAGAGAAATGACCGTGGCAACCGGCGCGACAGAAATCAAAGCAGGCGCCCTGAGCGTCGTAGAGATGAGCAGCGTAATGAGCAACCACACACAGAACAGCCTCGTGCTGAACAGCCTCGCGACACTCAGCCGCGTAATGAAACTATCCAGGAATCGGTTGGCGATGTAAAACCAGATCAGCCAATTGAAAAAAAGCCGGAACCACGAAACGATAAAAAGTCCGAGCCGCGCCACAACAACAGGAAATTTGAGCCGCGCAATGAACAGAATGCAAAGCGCTACCCAACATTCCAGACGAAACGCTCAGGCCTTGTAACGATCAACCTTGAAAAAGATCAGGACATCGTTGTACAGGTCGTGCGTGAGGCATATCACGCAAAAGGCGTGCGCGTTTCGACAAATGTGTCGTTTCCGGGGCGTTATGTCGTGTTTATGCCGTTTGAGCAGGGCATGGGCGTTTCGCGGAAGATCACGTCCTTTAAAGAACGCAAACGTTTGCGCGCCGTAGCCAAAAGCATTTTGCCGGAAGGCTCGGGTTGTATTATCCGCACGGCAGCCGAAGGCAAAAGCGAAGAGGAATTGCAGCGCGACATGACGTACCTGCGCGACCAGTGGCTAGAAATTGACCGTAAGATCAAAGCCGCGACGGAACCCGGCCCGGTGTATCGCGACATGAGCCTTGCGAGTTCGGCAATGCGCGACCTTTTCACGACCGACGTCGAACGTGTGATCGTTGATTCCAAAAAGCTTTTTAAAGAAATCACGGAATATCTGCAGTTCACCTCCCCTGCCCTCGTTTCAAAAGTGGAATTGTACGAAGGCCGCGAGCATGTTTTTGACGCGACCGGTGTTTCAAAAGATATCCAGACGATGTACCAGCGCAAGGTCAATCTGCAAAGTGGAGGCTCCATCGTGATTGACCCGACGGAAGCTCTCGTGGCCATTGACGTGAATTCCGGCCGCGCTTCGGGTGGCAGTGATCAGGAAGCGAATAACGTTCGCCTCAATTTTGAAGCGGCGCGTGAAGTTGCACGGCAGATCCGTCTGCGCGACATCGGCGGTATGATCATCGTCGACTTTATTGATATGAACGATGAGCGCAACCGTTTAAAAATTTACCACGAAATGCGTAAGCAGCTTTCGTTCGACCGCGCAAAAACTGTTGCCTACCCGATCACGCAGCTTGGGCTTCTGCAGATTACGCGGCAGCGCGTGCATCAGAATATCACTGAAAAAATGACGGAGCTGTGCCCGCTGTGTACCGGTACAGGTCGCGTGCAGTCACGTTCAGAAGTTGTACACTCAATTGAGCGCTGGCTAAAGAATTTCCGTGCGCAGTCCCGCGATTTCAAACTTTCGCTTGCTGTCAACCCGGTCGTGGCGACGTACCTAACGGAAGGCGAAATGCCGAAGCTCACGCGCCTGATGCTGAAATACTTTTTAAAAGTGAAAATTCAGCCTGACGACAAACTGCACGTGCACGAATTCCGCTTCTACGGGCGCGACGGCAAAGACATAACAAAAAATTTCTAAAAGCCTTTTAAAATACGCATGGCATATATTTCCGTACTCGGCTCCACCGGCTCTATCGGCGTACAAACGCTGGAAGTTTTAAAAGAAGTGGAAGCCGATGATTACCAGATAAATTTTCTTACGGTCAATTCAAATGTTGAAAAGCTCGCCGAGCAGGTGTTAGAATATAAACCCCGCGGCGTGGCAATTGCGGACGAAAAAGCTTTTAAAAGATTCAAAGAAATTTCTGATTTTAAAGGCATCATCCTCTGCGGCGAAGAAGGCGTGTGCCAGGCAGCGTCAGACAAGAAAAACCACGTTATCATGTCCGCTCTTGTCGGCTTCAGTGGTGTAAAACCAACACTCTCAGCCATCAAAAACGGCATTCAGATCGCACTTGCCAATAAGGAAACGCTCGTCAGCGCCGGCCAGATTATCACTGATGCGGCTGAACGTTACGAAGTAAGCATTCTCGCCGTGGACTCCGAACATAGCGCTATTTTGCAATGTATCGTGGGCGAATCGCATGATGAAATTGAAAAAATTATTCTCACAGCATCCGGTGGCCCCTTTTTAAACAAAACGCGCGAAGAACTGGAATCGGTGACGCGCGCGCAGGCTTTAAAACATCCGAACTGGACGATGGGCAGCAAGATCACGATTGATTCGGCGACGCTCATGAATAAGGGTTTTGAAGTGATCGAGGCCAAGTGGCTATTCGACCTGGAGCCGGAGCAGATAGACGTCGTGGTGCATCCGCAGAGCATTATTCACTCTATGGTACAAT
>DASPKH010000013.1:0-4024 GCA_035628175.1 Patescibacteria group bacterium | reverse complement strand
TTAAAATCACTCAGCTCGATTTTTTCAAGCAGGCGGTAATAAATTGCGTCCATAATCTCAGCAGCGAACATCGTAACGCGCTCGTCCGGCCGCAAAGCCATACGTGCCTTACCGTAATATTCCCGCGCGCGCCGCGCCTGGAAGCGCATCAGCTCAATGAAGTTGTCATTGTACACTTCATTCATCAGGTCTGCTTCTGAATATTTAAAACGTTCAAGGTCTTCTTTGGGAATATAAATGTAACCGCGATCTTTGTCTACTTTTACGTCGCGGATGATATTTGTCAACTGTAGTGCATAACCAAGATTGATCGCGTATTCCTTCGTCTCTTCGTATTTATAGCCAAAAATTTCTATCGAGGCAAGACCGACAACACTTGCCACAGAGTAACAGTATTCTTTTAAATCGGCAAATGTTTCATAGCGGTTTTGCAGAAGGTCGCGTTCGCAGCCGTCAATGACTGTAAGAAAATATTGTTTCGGAATTGCAAAACGATTGATAACACTGAAAAGAGGAAGCATCAAAGGATTGACTGAATTCCCGGAATAACAATGCTCTATTTCAGCACGCCACCACGCCAGCCGCTCACGTTTTCGCAAAATCACGTGCGCTTCGCTGGACGGTGATTCGTCAACAATATCGTCGATTTCCCGGCAAAACGAGTAAAACGTGTTGATCGCTTCACGCTCATCCTTAGGCAAAAATGAAAAAGAATAGTAAAAATTCGTCTTCTGATTTTGCCCAAAAGGTGAAGTATGTTCGTAGTCGGCAACAGTCATAGTATTCATAGCGTATCTCTTTTTTGAAAGAGCACGTGGAGCGCACGAAACATAATTGTGAAATAATCTTTTTTATTAAGTGAAGGCCTTTTATAAAGCGCTGCGGAACCAAGGCTTCGCACTTTTCCCGTAATTGCACGACCGCCTTCTATTGTTAAGGCAATCTCAAGCCGCAGCCTGCGATTTTTTAAAAAGGGTAGAAGGTTCGCCCCTTCTTTAAAAAATCCATCAGTGATTTTTAAGAGTTCTATAAGAAGAATTCTGAATTTACCTGAATTCTCCGGGTTCTGCAAATTTTCTTTATCCAGGCTGTACTTTATTAGAAACTCTTCCGGCACATACAGACGTCCGTTCGGTAAATCAATTGAAAAATCCTGCCAGAAGTTGGCCAGCTGCAATCCCGTACATATGGCATCAGAATACCGGGCAGTTTCTGCATTATAGAACCCAAAGATACGCAAAACAATTTCACCAACAGGATTAGCAGAATGTTCGCAATAGAGTAATACATCCTTAAAAGATTCTGGCTGCTTGAAATCGCTATCCTGGCGGAATGCTCTAAGAAGCTTTAAAAACGGATCAACAGGAATATTTAGTTCATCCATTGTAGCATGTAATGATAAAAACACTGGGTTGAGCATTTTTTTATCATCACCATCTCTCACAGAGCTTTTAAAAACCTGATCTTTTAAGAGTTTTTCCAGGTCGAGAAGTGTTTTTAAGCGAATTTCAGATGAGGCATTCATTTCATCGGCGATATCGTCAGCCAGCCGCGAAAAAGCATACACACAAAAAAAATGGGGCCTTTGTGCTTCAGGGATTAGGAGCGATCCAACGGGAAAATTCTCATAATGCCGCAAAGCAATTTTTTTACAAAAGGCATACGCGTCATCGATAGAGGTGACACCAAGCGAACCGCCATCCTGATATGTAAGCTCAATAAGATCTTGCTGAGAAAATTTCACTTTTTACAACCTTAAAAAGAAAAAGCCCTTTCCTGAAAAGGGAAGGGCTTTTAAAAAGAATTATCAGGTTAATATGATTTGTAGAATTTGCTGCGATTATCTTCGATATCAGCCTTTTCTTTAATCGTTGTGAACCACTGATTATATACAGACATTTGGACATTGTTCTTAGCCTGCTTGTACATATTCGAAAAATCAGCTTTCATTTTCGAAGGATCAGCCATAGTACGATTAGTCACCTGCAAAATGTAGTATCCACGTTCACCGCGAACCGGGCCATAAATTTTCCCTACAGGAGCAATATAAGCTGCTGAAGTGAATGCAAAATCGTTACCAATTCCTTGTACCTGGCCGTTATTTTTTGTACCTGAAGCTGTCCGTACCTCAAGTGTAGGATCGACTTCTGCTACTCGGGCTAAGATATCAAAATTTTGTACCTTACTGTAAACTTCCTGAGCTTTAGATTTGAGATAGTCAAGTTTTTTAATTTTTGCCAAGCGGCTTTTTACTTCTTCTTTCATATCCTCTAGTGGGCGGATACCTGGCTGGCGGGTACCGGTTACCTGAGCAATAACAATTCCATAATGCTTAAGTTCGATAGGATTGGAAACTGTTCCCACCTGATTATCAAATGCAAAATCTGTAATTGCACGTGAACCCAGTACCGGACCTGTATTCTCAAAAAATACGGTCTCTACGGCATTTTTCTTTAGCTGTCGAGCAAGTGTATCGAAGTTTTTTCCGCTTTCAACAGCTGACTTAAAGCTGAGGGCGTCACGGTAAAGTGCATTCTTCGTTGCATTTGTTAGTCCAAGATTAATTTCAATTTCACTGAATTTAATTTCATCAGAGACTTTCTCCTTCACATTGATAATGTGATAACCAAATTGGGATTCTACAGGGCCAACAATACTTCCAGGCGCTGCTGCAAAGGCAGCCTCCTCGAATGGTTTTACCATTTGTCCTTTAGGGAAAAAGCCAAGATCTCCTCCTTGCACAGCTGAACCTTTATCTTGTGAAAACTCAGAGGCTAACATCCCAAACTCTTCGCCTTTTTTAGCACGGGCTAGGATTTTGTTGGCTTCAGCTTTCGCACTGTCTTTATTATTACCAAAATTGATCAAGATATGCGAGGCTTTTACAACTTCCTGCTGACCACTACGACGATCATCCATACGAAAAAAATATGTTCCTGTTGGTAGTTCTACCGGACCTGCAACATCGTTTTTCTGGAGATTTGCAATATGGGGTAGTTTTTGCGGGTCAGCCTGGCTCACTAAAGTATAATCATTCGTTTTACCCCCGAATTCTGCTACGAATTTATCGAACTCAATGCTCTTCTGTTCAGGAGTTCCAGCATTTTCAAGCGAAGTACGGATTCTATTAATCTTTGTTTTAGCAAGGTTAGAATCTAATTTAGATGGCTCAAGAGGGAATGTTACATACTTGAGTTTTCGTGCATTCTTTTGTTTAAAAGATTCTTTATGTTTATTATAATATTCCTGTATTTCACTGTCAGAGATATTAATGTTTTTCTCATCTACTTTATTTACATCAAAGAGTACAAAATTTACTTCTGCTGAACTATTGTCAGTCACATATTGCTGCTCTAAGTATAAAGGTGAAGAGATTCCAGCAGCTGTACCTGCAAGAGTACGAACCGACTCAGATAGACGTTGTTGTAAAATTGCGTCCTGTACTCTGATGATATAATTTTTAAAATCGCTCACTGCTTTATTAGCATCAACTCCAGAACGCGCATCAATAAGAGTACGGATGCGATCCGGATTGGTAACGATCTCTAAATATCTGCGGCGGTCAAATTGCTGAGTTTGCGGGTCTGTAAACTGGCGGCGAACGTATTCAGGAGGATTTTCAAGAAGTACATCCTGAAGTTCGGCGTCTGAAACAGTAATACCTGCCTTCTGTGCTGTCTGTCTGAGAAGCACCTCTTCTACCATTTGATCCCATACAGCCTGCCGGATAATTGCATCATCCACTTCCTGTCCTGTTTGCATTGCCTGCTGCTGCTGATAATCTAACTGCTCTTTTACTCTGGCCTCAAATTCCTTAAAAGGAATATCTTCGCCGTTTACGCTGCCGATCGGGTCACCTTCGCTTACGCCACCGCGCATAATGCTGCCATCACCAATGACGTCAGACATAATCATAAATCCTATAAAACAGATCGCAATAAAGCCCAGCAACCACGGCGAGGCTTCACGCATTCGAGTCATTGCACCCATTTGTTAAATTACTCCTACTTTAAAAATTATGTTA
>DASPKH010000012.1:0-6497 GCA_035628175.1 Patescibacteria group bacterium | reverse complement strand
CAACAGGCTGTTGATAATAATACCTACTGAAAGCATCCTGCTGACGGGTAAGGCTACGCTGGCTTTCACGCATATCCTCCACATTGCGAACACGATCCGCCGCAATATTCTGTTCATCAAAAGACTGCTTTGAAGCAAGCTTTTTCTGGCTTTGCACAAGCTGGTCCTGCACGCGGATCTGATGCCGCTGCAATTCACGCTCAGCTTTTGCAAGCTCCTCAGCTTCGTTAGCACGGTTTTTCCAGTGTGCCAGCGCTGCTACAGCTTCCTGCGTTTCAATTTTGTGTACTACCGATTGCATTGCCGCGGCCACATTATGAGAAAGTTGCTCTTCCTTTACAACGATCGCATTCTGAATCCAGAAAAGCTGTACAGCCACAAGCCCCAGAAGCGATAGTGTGATTAGTGCGGTAATAAATACTATTCGTTTTTTGCTCATTGATTTTTAAACAGCGTTTATTAATACGGTTTTTAAAAACATTCAGCAAATTAGACGAATTCAGGGAAATTTCAATGCTGATTAACGTTGTGTTAACATTTTTTAAGGGGACTTTTTTTTAAATACTTTCTACAAAACACCTGCGAAACTTTTTCATGTTTTAAAGGAAATTTTGAAGTACGTGAATAAATTTAATGTGTTTTTCTTGCACATCTACATCAATTTACCATTATTAATAAATTTGCCACTTGGAAATTCAACACAATTTCACTGAGTTCCTCCATCATTCATTGTCAGTAGGTGAAGCAAAATGAAAAAATATCTCATTATGATAGGAATATTCTTTCTCAAAAGCCAATGCTATTCGCAGCAAAACTGGCAACTCCAGCACCCATACCCCCATGGGTTATAATTTTACGTCTATCTATGCTTTCAACCAACTACGTGCTGTAGCTGTAGGAGAAACAAATATTATTCACCAGACTTTTGACGGTGGTATTTCATGGCAGAAGACCGAAGTTGAGATTCCAGGTATCCAAGATATTACGTTACAAACAGTTACATTTATTGACTCGCTACAGGGATGGGTCGGAAGTTCATCATTTATCAAACATGTCAACCTTTAAAACATCTACTGGGGGCCTTATATGGACAGGAAGTGGTATCTACAGTATTAATACCACCCTTGAAGGAAGACTCCTTACATCCATACAGGTCCTTTCCCCAAATACTGTTTATACTTCCACTGCTGATGGCAGAGTTTTTAGAACTACTAACAACGGGGATCGTTGGTATGAAATAAATGTGCCTGGACATTTCAATAGTAGTATTGGGACTAAGCTTTACTTTTTTAATTCGCTCGAGGGATATGCGTATTCCAACCATGGCTATTATTTTAAAACCATAGATGGGGTAATTCATGGCAAAGTTCAGTTTTCCTGACAATACAACCGATGCCAATAAGGAAAACGGCGGATCATTTACCAGTATGTCCATAGCATAAGGTGCACGAATGCCTTATATGGGGTGCTCACGAATAATTCATTATGGGAGTCAAGTGACGGTGGCTTGACGTGGAAAGAGTGTTTGTAAAAAGCCCGTACAGGAACTACAATTTTACGATTAAGCATGTTACATCCAATTCTGACGGTTCGTTTTGGGCCGTAGGAAATAAGGGGTAATACTGCATAAGAAGGAAATTATCACTGGTATTCAGGATGTATTTACCGGAGGTGTACCCATCCACATTACGGTCGCCCCCAATCCGGTTGTGAGTGTGGCAAAAATTGAAATCACGGATAGTCAAAAAGGTATGTTAAGTCTTTATGACCTGTCAGGAAATCGTATTTCAAACATTCCATTGCAAAGGACACCGCAGGGTTTCACTGGATTTTTACAGTTTTCAGAATTACCTTCAGCGACATATTTCCTGCATTGGAAAACAGATTCCGGAACATCCATTACACAAATCTCATATTCGAGATAAACTTATGGCTGTATGCGTGGATGGCAATAGGGATGTATGGCATTTAAAATGACATAGCATAAGCCTGCTGTATTTTGAAGATGTAGAAAACTTCTGTCATAGTTATTACAGACAAAAAATGTAACATAGTCTGAGGCTCTATGAAAGCATAGAAAATGACACCTGAATATGGAAGAATAACTCCTTATAAAAAACTAAGCTATTTATTGCTTTTCATACCAATTGCAATGATTAGTTCAGCAATGTATTTTTCATTCAGAAGTAATGAATTAGAAAAAATTATATTGAGTAAAGGAACAGATAGAGTTGGTATTTGCGATGGCTCTGGCACTGGTAAAGGGCCTTATGTCTCCTTTGTATATTATATCAATGGAAAAGAATTTAGCAATTACAGTTCAATTTACGGATATTATAGTGGAAAAACTCCAGTTGGAAAAATGTTTCGTTTAAGGTATTTACCACATGCTCCTGAAGAAAGCATTTTAAAACTATCAGAACCTGTGAATGAGCTTCAAGAATATGGCAAAGTAACTAATGTAACTATTATTACAATTAAACAAAGCCAGAAGAATTGGAAAGTTCAGTATAGTTATTATATAAATGGCAAGGAAATAACAGAAACCAAACGATATTATACATTCGATACGATAAAGTACCATACATTTTCAAAGGTAAATGTAGAATATTCAGAATACCGTATTGGTAAGGAGTTGCCCCCTTTGAGTGACTTATACTATAACAAATTGAGCCATTATCAAACTTTTTGCATAAATCTCTACCGCTTTAGCCACTCCTCCGCCTTACTTTTAAAAGCTCTTTCCTCAAACTGAACTTCATCATACATTCCTGCTTCGGCGCGCTGCCTATAAGCTTCATACAGCGTCACGGCACAAGCCACTGAGATATTCAGGCTTTGGATCACGCCCACCTGTGGAATAAGGAAATTCCCGTCAGCAAGCTTTAAAGCTTCTTCTGTCACACCGCTATGCTCATTGCCGAAGACAAGTGCTACAGGTTCGGTAAGCTTCATATCGTAAAGCGACACAGCATCATTGGCCATGTGTGTAGTAAAAATCTTTTTGCCTTCACTTTGTAATGTTGTAAAACACTCTTTTACGCTCGTAAAATGCCGCTGCTCCACCCACTTGCGCGCACTCGCCGAACTCTTTTCCCCAAGCTGCGGGAATTCCTGTCCGCTGTGGTACACAAGGCATACTTCCAATACGCCAACAGCATCGCATGAGCGTATTACCGCCGAAACATTATGAGGATCATGCACATTTTCCAGCACTATCGTGAGCGTGGGCTGACGCTTTTTTAAAACATTCAGTAGCTTTTGGGTGCGTGCGGGTGTGCGGTTGCTGGCTATTTCGGCTGAGGTGAAATTTTCAGAGTTTTCCATAATAGAGTTTTATATCGTATTCAAAGCGGACTATTCCATTGTCCGAATAATTTTTAAAATAATTTCCGGAGCTTTTCCATCATAGGCCTGTGATTTGGATATCCTGAAGCTGGTATGTATAATGAGGAAAGAAGCCATCCTTGTAGTCCTTCAAAATCAAAAATCCGTTCATTTTTAAAAGATCTCATTTCATAGTTTTTAAAAAACTTTTTAAACTTCGCCAGCAATATTCTGGTGGTTAAATATCTAGATTATCTGTTTCTAAAAGGTCGTCATATTCCCTTAAAAACGGCGTGGAATCAATCCTCCGGTCATTCCACAGGGAAACACATCAGCCAGTATTTTTTAAAATCCGCTGAAATTCTACATGAGCCTTCTTCAGATCAAATCAGTGGGATACCCGTGCCGCTATGACAAAATCAATACTATTATCTCCTAACTTTGTGTCCTTGGCAGTACCATCAATGCTTTTAAAACGGAGGTAATTTTTTAAAAGCTGTGCTGACGCTTCCCGCATTTCCTCATTCGGCTCAATGCCGAAAACGATGGTAGTGTTTTTTTAAATATTTCCGTAGAAATGCATGTTCCAGAACCAATGTCAGCTATTTTTGATTCAGCTGTGAGATCCCCATATCGGTAAAAAGTCAAGAACCTTTTTTGGGCAAGCCGGATGATACCTTATGTATTTTCCACCCTGCCAGAAAACCATGTGGTAGAATTTGCTGCCATATTTTTTAAAAGAAAAGGCGCACCAGAATTGATACGCCTTGTTATAATTGAGCAGTAAAGTTTAAACCGGCCATAATAGCTGGTTTGAATTACTTATCAGCTTCGCCCATCACCGGGTCAATTGATCCTATGATTGCAACAACGTCAGAGATCATAGAGCCTTCGGTCATAAATTTTAATGCCTGTAAGTTTGCAGCCGATGGAGAGCGGATTTTTAATTTCCACGGATAGCCTGTTCCGTCGCTTACAATGAAGAAGCCAAGCTCGCCTTTCGGGCTTTCAATAGCCGTGTAAGTTTCGCCAATCGGTGGCATCGAACCGAAATTCACGACCATAAAGTCGCTGATGAGTTCTTCCATTTTTGTGTAGATGGAGCCTTTTCGCGGCAGTGTTTGCTGATGGTCTTCCAGGCGAATAGGTCCCGGAGGCATCTTATCAAGGATCTGGTGAATGATCTTTATACTTTCGGAGATTTCCTGCATACGGCACTGGAATCGCGCCCAAACGTCGCCATCCGTGTGTGAGATCACATCAAATTCCACCTGGTCATAAAAGAGGTACGGAGCATCTTTGCGGAGGTCGCGTGTAGAACCCGATCCACGAAGCGTCGGGCCCGTAAGCCCGAGTGAAATTGCTTTTTCAAGAGGCATGTGTCCAACGCCCGCCATGCGGTCAATAAAAATACGATTGCGCATTACCAACCCCTCAAACTCGCGCTGGCGATCAGGAAGCTGGTTGATAAACATACGGATCTTGTGCAACACCTCGTCAGAAATATCCTGCGCTACACCACCAATGCGTGTATAGCTTGTTGTAAAGCGCGCACCACTTATCAGCTCAAAAAGGTCATACATTTTCTCACGTTCGGTAAACGTCCAGAGGAACATTGTGAGTGCGCCCACATCCATTGAAGTAGCGCCGGCCGCAAGTAGATGCGAGGAAATTCGCGCCATTTCAGCTACAAGCATACGAATCCACTGCGCTCGTGGTGGAGCCTCAATCCCGATAGCATTTTCAATAGCAAGAGCAATAGCTACGTTATTGGACATTGGCGCAAGATAGTCGAGGCGGTCTGTATGCGGGATAAATTCGTGATACGTTACATTTTCAGCAAGCTTTTCATAGCCTCGGTGCAGATAGCCCAGCTCTGGGATACATTTTACAACGGTTTCACCATCGAGGCGCAGCAGTACTCGGAGTACGCCGTGTGTAGCCGGGTGCTGCGGGCCCATGTTTAGCACCATTTCATTCTCAAGCGGATCTTCGATCATCACTGTGGTGTCCTTGTCCATCAGTTCTTTCATGATCGCGTTTTGTCGCGTCGTATTTATGCGCTCGACCAGCGCCTGATTGCGGTCGCTCATAATATTTTTTTCCAGCAGTTATCCTTTAAAAGCTGATATTGCTCATTATTTTATAAAATCTTTTAAAATTACGGAAGTTTCGTTTTTAAACAAAACTCTTTCATGCTCAGTCTGTAATCAGCAGTCTGTTATTACTTTTAAACCACTCACTAAAGCAATACTTATCGTATGCCCGTATGCTGTTTTATCCAGTCGGCAGCTTTCCTCGTAGCTTCAGTCGTAGGCCAGTGCCCGCCTTTAAAAGGATACAGTGTATGCTGCACATCTTCATTTTTTAAAGCATTAGTATAAAGCACAGCAGTCTGGTACGGCACCACCTCGTCTTCTGTTCCGTGCATGACGAGCAGGTCTATGCCGTATTGGCGCAGTAGGTTCAGGCGCTGCGTCACGCGTCCCTCCTGGTACATGCTGCCGCAAATCACGATCACCGAAGAAATTTTCTGCGGATAGCGCGTCGCCACAACACTTGCATAAAAACCGCCCTGCGAAAACCCTATGATGACAGGAAGATTATTTTTTACAGGCAATTCAGCCATAGCATCGTCAATTACGCTTGCATACCATTCAGCTGATGTCGCAATCACATCCGGCCGCAAGCTATCGGAGTAGCCCAGGTCTTCGCCTGTTGCAGAAAGGCGCATCTGCTGGCTGTAGATCGTTTCGCGCATTTTTACGTATGGTGCTTCAGGGCACACAAAAAGTACTTCATTACTAAGATTAAGCTGCTTTGCCCAGCGCAGCATCACGCCCGGATCCTGTCCGTTGCCATGAAACATCACGACGAGCTGGTATTTTTTTGCTTCATCAAAATTATTCGGATATAGCACACGGTAGCGGCCCCAACGTTTCTGTGGGGCAAACCTCACAGGAAATTCATTGAAGTTTTCATAATTTCTTTGAAAAATCTTTAAAATCCGCTGAAAGTCTTTTAAAATGCGCATATTTCTGAAATCACTGTCGTTATTAATCATATACACATTACTGTAGCCAGCCTCTGCTGCAGAATCCAGCATAGCAAGCCCTTTTTCGTTTTGGTTCATTCTGGCATAGGCGCGGGCAAGCTGCGTGTACGCTTCG
>DASPKH010000011.1:0-3535 GCA_035628175.1 Patescibacteria group bacterium | reverse complement strand
ATGAAGTTTCTGCGCGCTATAATACTGATCCGCTTAATCCTGATACCGACCGCGATAGAATTCTTGATGGCCAGGACGACTGCCCATTGATCGCCGGTGTGCCATCAGAAGAGCCCGGTAAAAACGGTTGCCCGGCGCCTCCAAAAGTCGGAACGCGTGTGGACTTCCCGGAGATCTACTTTATTGTGGATACTGACCAGTTCAATTATACATTCCCTGAGACAGCGCAGAACCTTGCGAAACTTCTAGCCTACGTCAATCAGTGTGAAAATCTCCGCGTTCGCGTTGAAGGCCACGCTTCAGCTGAAGGCAGCGCAAAACGTAACCAGGAGCTTTCCGACATGCGCGCCCAGCGTGTGCGAACCTGGCTTATCGAAAATGGAGCTGATGCAAACAAGGTCTCAGAAACTATTGGCTACGGCTCATCACGCCCGAAAGTGGCCGAACCAACCGGTGCCGCTTTAAAGAAAATGAAAGCTGCTGATCTTGAAGCCTTGCGCAAGCTGAACCGGCGCATCACGGTGGAAGTAACGCAAACCTGTGATTAAGGCTTTTTATAAAAGGTCTTTAAAGGAAAACGCTGCTTTGAAAATTTTTCAGGGCAGCGTTTTCTGTCTTTAAAGATCTATGAACGTTTTTTGCTATGCATGCGGCTTATTGTAGAAGAGCCTTACTTTCCTGTTTTACTACCTTCTGTGCTGTATGTTCGATCCATCCCACAGTATTTTGTACAGGATTACTTCCAGTCCTTCGAGGAATTGCTCAAGTCTCAATGATTCGGCTTTAAATCGCAGTGTGACGGCACATTTTCCAAGCATAAATACTATTCCTGCCTCTATAAGCCAAACGCCTGAGCTTATTAATAGCAAAAAAGGGAGCGTCATCACATCTCTTTTGCCTCTGTTACTACCGACTACAGTTCAAAGAAAGGATAATCATATTATGGATTCACTCAGCCGATTGTAGAGGGAAGCGTGGATTTATGTCTTGTTGCTTCCTCGCTATAGAGCGTATCAAACCTCCTTCTCGGATATAATGGTACCGTTAAGAATACCTGAGTAGTACCGAGCGCCTTGCTCTGAAAATAGTTTTAAAGAGATGTTCCCGGAGCTTTTTCAATTTTGACTAATTCAATTAATTCCTGCATAGTTTTTTTAGCGGAAAAAGGTTTTTTTACTGCGTGATTCTTTGAAAATAAATACATAAAGTGACCAAAAATGAGTTTCTGATTTAGTAATATTTGTCCGATAAGGAGCCATATTGAAATGATATAATACCAAAAAACAGATCCGCCAATGCTCACCAGCTGCTCAACGATTGCCTTAGCACAGCATACGGCATCATTATAATAGAGTGACGGTAAAAATAATAACAAAACGACCTGCAATATAAGGCACTTCGGTAATACTTAAACTAAGTGTAAAAGCAAAGCTATAAATTAAAACCACCCCAATCAAATAATTTTCTTTTGCCTCGTGTTATCACACATTCTTTAAAACAACACAGAAAAAGGTAATTGATGAAACTCAGCATACTCGACCAGTCTATCGTTCGCATGGGTGCTACAGCTAGCGGCGCCATCACCGAAACCATTGCTACAGTGCAGCGAGCCGAGCAGTTGGGTTACCATAGGTTTTGGGTGTCAGAGCATCACAATTCCCGCATGATAGCGGGCTCCACGCCGGAAGTGCTTATGGTAAAATTGGCGGATGTTACGACGCACATTCGCATCGGCTCTGGCGGCATCATGCTTCCAAACCACAGTGCCCTCAAGGTTGCCGAGAACTTCCGCATGCTGGAAACGCTTTTTCCTGGCAGGATAGACCTTGGCATAGGTCGCGCGCCCGGTACCGATCGCATTACCTCGCAACTACTCAACCCCTCTAATACTTTTAGCGAGGAGAGCTACCTCGAGCAGTTGGCGCATCTTCAGGCATTTTTTAAAGACGAGGCAGGCACACAGTACGGGCGCATTCTGGCTGTTCCGCAGGCGGTGACAGTTCCGCAGCAGTGGATATTGAGCTCCAGTGGCGGCAGCAGCATTATTGCGGCAAAGTTTGGACTGGGTCTTGCCATCGCGCGCTTTATCAACGGGCAGGCAATGCCGGACGTTGTACATATCTATCGTGACAGGTTTGAGCCATCGGAGAGTTTTCCCGAGCCGCACGCGATCCTTGCCATACAGGTGCTGTGTGCCGACACTGAAGAAAAAGCTGCTGAGCTACGCAAAGTCTCGGACTATGTCCTACTGCAATTTGAAAAAGGCAAATTCACAATTCCTGGCAGCTATGATGAGATCCGCAACTATGTTTTCACTGAGCACGAGCGGGACCGCATCCGCTACAATAGCGGCCGCATAATCTCTGGCACTAAGGAAAGCGTCAAGGAGCAGCTTTTGAAACTCGCTGATGCATTTGGTATTGATGAAGTGATCGTTTCCTGCATGACCACTGAGCCAGAAGACCGCGTGCGGAGCTTTGAGCTATTGGCCGAAGCATTTGAGTTGAAAAGGTGATGTGCTGGTGTGAATGAGTGTTTTTTTTAAAGACTATCTCTTCATAGGGTCGGTGTATAAATTGTCCCGTGCCAGAGGAAGGCACAAGAAGAATTCTTTTAAAAACGAGCAGTTTGAAACATCACCCTACGAGTACTTCAGTTAAGAGTTTAACTATGTCGTACGCTTAAAAACTTACTTTACCCAAAACCGCGCAGAGGTCATTTCAATACCATTCACTATCACCGAAAGCATATGCTCGCCCGTATAATGTTTCCGCGTTGTCATGTCCTTAAAAGTCTGCTTGCGGCGAATTGTCTCGCGCACATTTGGCTCGAAAACGCGTTCGCTGATTTTAAAAACCTTACGGGAAGACTTACTGCGCGCTTTGGCATAGGTTATTGCGTATTCCAGTCGCAGAATTGCTACTTCATTGCCACAGAGAGCAATATCAAACTGAAATGATAGCTCTCCGCCCATAGGCACGATGTCACTATGCAATTGCAGCCCGGAAACTTCCGCCTGCGCTTTCAGACCAAAAAGCTGGAGTACCTCGCGATTTCCCGCTTTCAAAAGCGTGCGGCATGCATGTTTTAAAAGCCGGTTGGTCTCAGCATTCTGACCTATCCACTCTTGCGCAGTTTTTAAAACGAATTCGGGAAAATCTTTTGAAATGTCGTTCAGGTTATTCGCTACGCTCCGTCGTACGTATTCCGAATCATCACCTTTCAAAAGCTCCAGAATAGGCAGAATTTTCTCGGGCTCACGTTTTAAAAACGGGACGGCCATTGCCCACGGAAGCCGAGGCCGCGTACCTTCACTTGCCAGCCGACGAACATGGTAGTTATCACTGCCAGCCCATTTAAGCATCTGCGTCATCATTTCGTCAGAATACGTTTTTAAAAACGGGCGAACGGCAAATTCCGCAGAAGCAAGTGGTGTGATGTGTTCCAGCAGCGCAATGGAGCTTTTAAAATCGTCAATCCCGAACACCTCTACGTAGTCCGGCAAAAACATGCAGCCAAATGCAAAAAATTTTTG
>DASPKH010000010.1:0-7259 GCA_035628175.1 Patescibacteria group bacterium | reverse complement strand
CTGTTCAGTACCGAGCATAGTCCGGTTTGGATCATTAAGTGAAGGATCGGTTGCGCTGTCAGCTTGCTTTTGCCTCCCCTCTAGCCGCGTGTCAAGCATTATCAGTTCGGCAAGATTACCATAGTTCAACGTGCGATAAATTCTCGATTCTTGCTCGCGAATAGGCATCCATTCCATGTATGCATTCTTACCTGCTACTTTACGCTGCTGCCAGTCGCCCTCTTTGTCAGATTGGTGATTTTGCGCACCATCTTTATACGCGTCATTTGCAGTTTCATGGTCATCCCAGACGGCGATGAATGGATGCTGCTGATGAATTCTCCGTAGGTCGGGATCGAGTTTATAAAACGAATGGCGAATCCTGTACTCCGACTGCGTCACGATCTCGTGTTTAGGTTCATGTCCGCGCTGTGCCTTGTCATTATAGCCAAAACCGCCCTCTTCATATTCATAAATATAATCGCCAAGATGGATTACAGCGTCCAGGTCATTGCGCTCGGCTATACGCCCATAGGCATTAAAAAATCCTTGCTGGTAATTCGAGCATGAAACAACAGCAAAACGCAATCTGTCCGTTGTAACAGGAGCAGTCTTCGTCCGCCCTGTAAGTGAATTGCGGCCCAACGCAGTAAAGCCATAATAATACGTTGTATTAGGTTGTAATCCACCCACATCTATTTTGACCGTATAATCACGCGACTGGCCAGTTGTAAAAAGGCCTTTTGCCACAATGTTTTTTAAAGCCGTGTCCGTGGCCATGCGCCAGAAAACCTGCACATCGCCTTCTGTTTCAGGCGTTACGCGTGTCCAGATAATTACGCGATCCTGGACCGGATCACCTGAGGCCACACCATGATAAAATGGCTTTAGCTTCTCATCAAATGGTATTTCAACTGTTGGCTTTAAAAGAAATTTGCGTGAAAATTCACGTGGCAGGGCGTTGACTGCTTTAGCAATTTTCCCAGCAGTGGTGGCGCTTTCCTGCGCGTGTGTGATTGCGAAACATGTAGCGAAAAGGCCTATAAGAAGGAGCGGTTTTTTCATAGTTTTTTTCTCAGGAAATTCCACAAAAATCTGCAAGCGATATGTGCGAATATGCAAAGAATCTTTTTAAAGCAAACGTAAAGTTTTAAAAACAAAAAACCCGGAGAACGTCAATTCTGCGGGTTCTTGAAAAAAAATTTTTAAATATCAGTCAATCCGAATGGACGGATAGTATTCCGGCGAATGCTCTTTCTGCCCGATCTTTACGGCACGTCCGTTGCCCAGCTCGTGCACGACACTCTGCGAATACTGATCGAGCGATTCCACGATGCCATGCACATGTAATCCGTGGATCATACCATCGGTAGCATACTGCGATACCTCTACAGGACGTCCGTTCGGTACAAGGTAGATTTCACCTTCCAGGCTCTGCACGATCAGTGCGGGAGCATCTGCGGGAACGGATATTTTCACCGATTTTTTCGTATTCATATATTTGGCGACATAGTTTTGAAAGCAGAAATTTCACTACAACTTACGGCAAAAATTTATTTCCGCAAAATGTTTCCTTTTTTTAAACTACGCTTCAGTAGCACGCAGTTTTTTTCCTTCGTCCGTCAATTCATAGCCTGCGTCTATCCTGCCATTAGTAGTGAACAGAAGCTCTACCGGATTGTCGCCATCCTTCTCACGCTGCGCAAAACCTTTTGCGGCTAACAACTGCCATTCGGGAAGTGTAAGCTTTTCCTTTTTAAAAACTTTTTCTACTAGATTTGTATAAATATCATTCATGCTACACTCTACAGCCATTGTTTTTTTAGTTTATAATTTTGCGAACTAAATTTGCAAAAAAAATCTATTTCGGCCTATTTTCAAAAAGCCGTTCAATTTCTTTAAAGAGATATTCCATAAAACGTATCATTTCGCGCAAATGCCTGTTGAATTCAGGTGTGGAGTCGGGACGTTGCTCCAGCACTTCCATCATCAGGTCTTTAAAAGCCAGCCTCTCTTTGATGTCATTCAGCATATTTTCCTGCCAGTTCATCACACGGCTGCGGAAATACCGCTTGCGCTCACCCGGGCGCGTGACGTATTCTATTTGTCCCATGGTCAGCAGCAGGTTGATCGCATTGCTCACCGAGCTTTTACTTAAATTCAGCGCGTGCTGTATATCGTCAAATGTCAGCTCGGTTTCATCAGAAACAAAAAGTAGCGCGGAAACCCGTGCCGGGGCCGGTGCAATACCAATCTGCTCCATGCGAACGCCAAGTTTTTCAATCAGTTCTTTTTGTTTTTCAGTGAGGGTCACGCCTTGTCCGATACTTTTTAAAACTGCAATAATTACAATCTATTCATTTGCCCCTGCTCCCGGTATATTTTTAAATTCTGACCCAATCTGGCTTTATGATGCTTATCATGCTCCGCATGTTCTTGAAGATATTTGATAAGATCACCTGATGTGAGCCAATAGCAAACATTTTATTCTAACGCTCAGGTTCAATCACACCAATCTTTTTTAAAAGTTAGTTCACGGTATTATAAAATTTGAGATCATTTCTTCCCGTGAAGCATCCGCAGTACATTTAGCAGCTTTCATATTGATAGCATTAATATCTCACGACAGCAAAATTTACTTGTAAAAATAAAAGGCAGTCGCTTTCTAAGAGTAAACCCATCTCACGTTGTACAAGAGCTGATAATTTCTGCTGCGCTCCATATACTCTCAATAATCCGCCGGATTTTGTCAAAAGGCGGCTCCGCCCATGCAATCATTTTTGTAGTGCTCAATAACACCGCCTTTTGAATTCAGGAGCTTCTGAAAGTAGAATAATAAATCTTGGCGATACTATATATTCTTTCCAATGAGGAGTTCTATCTTTTTTTCAAGCTCTTCTATTTTAGCAAGGTTTTCCTTATTCACACGCTCCAGCTCCAGATTTCTGAATGTTACTTTTACTTCCAGATCCTCGTAGGCCTGCTTTATTTTTTCCTGGGACTCCTTTTCTTCCGTAATATCTCGAACTTCGATCACAGTTGATACTGGAACACCATTTTCAAAGATCGGAGCGGCAGCACAAAGTACCGGAAAGGACGTTCCATCTTTTCTGAAAAAGAGATCCTCATGGGCGCGAACATCAAAATTCTGCGGTAGGGCACGATCCAACGGACATTCTTCCAGCGGATATTCCGATCCATCAGGGCGATGATGGTGGATCATGTAGTGAAGCGGTTTCTGGCGGATTTCTTCAAAGGTATAGCCAAACATCTTTTCGCCAGCAGGATTCATAAATGTACAGTAACCATCGGCATTCATCATGAAAAGCGCCATTGTAGCATTATCGGTAATCGTCTTGGTAAGCATGCTCTGATATGCCAGCTCTTTTTCCGCTTCAAGACGTTTTGTAAGATCGGTCATCGAGCCCACCATTCGAATCGGCTTTCCTTCTTCATTATGTATAGCATAGCCGCGATCATAGACAGTTGCATAGCTGCCGTCAGCTTTTAAAAACCTGTATTCATCATGCCACTTCTGGCCACCATGATCAATCACAGCATGAATTCCATTGACAACCCTGTCGCGGTCATCGGGATGAATGCGATTATACCATGACTCAGGGCCTGATTCTACTTTCGCATAACCAAACATTTCTTTAAAACTTTCATTCCACCACACATCATTTTTTACAAGGTCCCAGTCCCAAACGGCATCCTGTGTGGCTTTGGCTATCATCTCAAATCGCTGCTGTATCCTGTTCAGATTAGCCGCATGCTCTCTCAATCTGATGTCAAGCTCATGGTTCAGACGCAAAAGGTCATTAAATTCCGAAATATCGATATCTATATTGGAATCTGAACTGCTGCTGTCCACATGTTCAATTTTCCCTTCTACTAGGTTCAGCAAGCCCACCAACTTATCAGCAATTTTTTCCATTTCCTTCAGCCCAAGGCGTGCATCATCTACTTTGCCTTCTTTATAGAGCGACACAAGCTTTTTAGCTGAGCCATGTATCTCGGCATGAACCTTCTCAAGGTCCTGCATTTCCGGGATGTGCCCGTAATCCTTTAAAGCATGGCCGTAAATCCATTTGCCTACAGCACATTCATACTGCGATACTATAGGGCCTTCATCAGGGGTCTCAATGCCAAATAGCAACGCGCGTAAGCGGCTTTTAAAAAGTAAGTGTTTAGCCTTTGCCTGCTCGAAATCAAGTTTGATCGTATCCATAATACTGTATAGTTATTGTAGTATTAATCTTTTTCAAGATTTAATTCCAATCCTGTTGTAAGATATAATGTCATTTGTCCTTTTTTACAGTCTTCCGTGCATTTTAAGCGCGTAATTAAGGCCAATACTTTAGCTGAATCAACTTCGAATTGTAAATATGGTCTCTTCACCAGGTCATCGCTGTAGATAATCTCCCACCTGCCACGCTTTTCCATTGCAGATTTTAAAATAAAGACCCCACCGGCATTGTATATATGCCGTTCCGCCGTTGCAAATGGATTAGCAGGATCACTACTACCGATAGAATTATCCTTCAGTCTCCATTGACCAAGGAGATGGTCATTTTTTATATCTTGAAAGCTGATATATTGCATTAGTACGAAGATTTTCTGACCAGAGTTTTTACAAATCTACATAAACTATAAAGGAAATTCACTTGTAATTTGACTCTATCAAAGGTTTTTTCACCTATTTTCTTTTAAAAGCTCCAGCATTCTTAGTCCATTCTCCACAGCGCCAAACGTTGCCGTATTATCAAAAACGCACCACTTCAGCACATCAGTTTTTAAAAGCTTTTGGGACAGTTCTTTTAAAAACTCCTCGCTGTACGAATCATAATATACTTTTGGCGAACCGTGCAGACGCCAGTATTCCAGCCCGCGCCAGCCACCCGGCTCATCACCGCCGGGAAAGCGTACCGGGTCAGCCGCCACACGGGCAATACGCAATTCTTTTAAAAGCTCGTTGGCGTCTGCATCAGCCCATGTTTCGTGTCGCGGTTCGCACACGATGTCCCCAGAAAAGTGGTCACGGAAATATTCAAGGAACTCACCAACAATATCGTAATACGGAAAGCTCGGCGGAAACTGCACCAACACCGGCCCAAGCTTCTCACCAAGATGCCCGACTTCAAACAGGAATTTGTGCAGCAGATCCTCGCAGTCAATCAGCTTTCGCGTGTGCGTAATTTCTTTCGGCAGCTTCACCGAAAATTTAAAATCGTCTGGCACCGACTTCGCCCAGCGCTCATACGTTGCAGGCTTGTGCGGGCGATAAAATGACGAATTGATCTCCACGCCGGTAAACGTCCGTGCAAATCGCTCCAAATGAGAACCCTCGTTTAAAAAGTGCTCGGCGTACTGCTTCGGCACGCTCCAGCCCGCCACGCCAACGTTAATCTGTGGTTTCATCGATGCTTCTCCACTCCGACTTGTCGACACATTTTTACAACAGGACACAGCGAGCATTTCGGCAGATTCCCTGTACAGATATTTTTGCCGAATGGCACAAGCAACCGGTTTATCTCAATCCAGTATTTTTTCGGCAAGACTTTCTCCAGTGCAACCATTGTTTTCTCCGGCGTACTCGTCGCGATATAACCCCAGCGATTCGTCACGCGATGTACATGAATATCCACGCTTATGCGCTCTTGCCCGCAGGCAATGCCCAACGCAAGGTTAGCGCACTTCGGCCCCACGCCTTTAAAAGACGTCAGCACATCAAAATCGCACGGCAACTCGCCTCCAAACTCTTTTACAACACGCTCCGCAATTTCCTTAATCTGGTACGCCTTTGCCTCATGAAATGTGCTCGGCGTAATCGCTTTATCAATTTCCTCAACCGACAGTTTTACAACGTCCTCCGGCGTTCGCGCAATTGTAAAAAGCCGGCGCGCCGACTCAATCGAAACCTCGTCATACGTCCGGATCGACATAATGCACGCAATTAGCTGCTCGAATGCACTGGTAAAGCCTTCCTCATGCAGCTCAAACATCGCCGCTTTTTTAAAAGGCTTCACTGCTGCGCGAATGGCCTTCATCGCAACATCAATGTCAAAAGGTATTTTCTCGGTTTCGTCATTCATTTTTAAAATTTAGGTTTGTCATTCTGAGCAGCGCGAAGAATCAACCACAAACGGACGCGTCAAAAGAATCCAACGGGAACTTCTGTCGTAGATTCTTCGCTCTCGCTCAGAATGACAGGTTTTAAAACTACTCTAAAACTCTTCCTTATAATCCTGCAAAAATGCTTCTTTCCTCGTTCTTTTTCCGACCAGCCGGAACATATTGATAAAATTGTCCGTGTCGTTTTTTAAAGCCTCGGCGAATGGCTCCTTTTCGTCCGCGCTCTCATAATACTTCACATATTCCGCTTTTAAAAACTCATTCTGTGGTAAAATTTCCGCACGCTCCACTTCAATCAATCCTGTCTTTTCCCAAAACCTGCGCCACCATTGGGGCGAATGTACAAAGTACCAGTAATTGCTGTAATCCTGTTTTAAAAACTTCGGGATATCGCCAAACGATTCGATTTCACGAGAAAAGCTCACGTCCACGATTCCCAGAATTCCGCCCTCTTTTAAAAACCGGCTGATGTAGGCGAGATATTTATCATCTGTGCCGAAATACATATACGAGTCAATACAAATCACCGCATCGAAGTACTCGTCCGCAAATGGCAGTTCTCTCGCATCTGCTCTAAGTGGGAACACGTGTTTTTCACAACCCTGCTCGCGGATACGATCAAGGTTTTCCGTCGGCGGAACAGCATTGTCCACAGCCCACACCTCCACGCCAAATTCCTTCGCAAGGAAAACTGACGAAATGGCTTTCCCGCATGCAAGGTCGAGCACGCGCATTCCGGGCTTGAGCTCAATTACATCGGTCAGGCTTTCCAGGTTATACAGCACATTTTCGCCCATGGAATTGCGCTGCACCCAGTCGGGGTCATACTGCGACGAGCGCGGAAAAAGCTTCTTCACAAAAGGATAAAAATTTTAAAAGAAAAATTTTCGACTGGAAAGGAGAACGCGGATTTTTTTAAAAAGGTTTTAAAAAAGTTTTGTGAGTGCTGGGTTTAGTGAGTGGGTAGGTGCAGTATTTTAAAATTTAAAACGACGTCTGTTATTGCGAGGAGCATCTTCGCGACGTGGCAATCGCAATGACACTTTTGGAAAATCTAAAATTTCTCTCAGTCCAATAAATTCGAGTCAAATAATTCCCCCGCCCAGCGCCGTGTTTTAAAAGCATCCAGCCGCCCAAGATTCACG
>DASPKH010000009.1:0-2832 GCA_035628175.1 Patescibacteria group bacterium | reverse complement strand
TCCGCCGATTTACGTGCAGCAATTTCATTCTGAATTGTTGTCGAACCCGGCAGTACATCTTCAGCTACATTAGAGTGAAGTGAATATGGAACTGATAATAATTCAGAAACGCCCAGCATACGATATTGCGAGCCACCAGTATCATCCATTTCAATTTGGATAAAGTGCCTGCCAGAAGCCCAATTAACAGATGAAATATCTCCGCTTACAACATTTCCGCGCCCGATATTAAGATTAACAAGACCATACTGGCTTGTCGTAACCATGTGAGTTTCAGTATAAACATTTGTACCCAATTGAGAGGTGTCCTGCCCTTGATAAATGCCAATGCGGATGCTTATCTGCTTATTGGCTATCACCTCGCCTGATGCCGTACGAACTGCGGCCTGGTATTTAAATTCCGAAGGTGCCTGTGCAAACATCGGTGCTGTGGCTACAGTAGCTACGAAGCATAGCGGTAGTATTAGTTTTTTCATGTATTCTAGAATCTATAAAATGAACAATAATGCTGGTGGCAACCCTCAGTGGTATGAGGGCAATTATGAAATGGAAGGAGGAACTTACTTAAGTTTTTCTATTTTAAAAATGCTTACGGCAGTACCGGCATCGTTTATTATGCGCAGAATATATGTTCCATTAGGGACACCGGTCATATCAATTCTATACGCTTCTCCTGATAGGCTTCCTTTGTGCATACTCATACCCCGCATGTCAGAAAGCTCAACGGCCAAGCTCTGTCTGTGTTCCATTTTTAAAGAAACGGTGACAAAGTCTGCAGTAGGATTCGGATAAACAGAAAAGGCTGCCTGATATTCATCGACCTGTTCTACAGAAGTGATTTTTAAAATTGGCTGGTGAAATCCCTGGCTCAGGTGTGTAGTAGCAGAGCTACCAAGTGTTTCAGTCAGCATTTCGCCTAGTGTCCACGATACCTGAACCTTATCATTTTTAAATTCGTCACCGGCTGCAGGCTTAACGTCAGATTGCAGTACCTGAGCTTGCAGTGAAACTCCTCCGGCCACACAGCCAAGGAGGATAAGGTGAATTTTATGCATACGGCTACCTTTATATAATTGTACAAATTGGGCAAGCGGCTATATTATATACCTGAGTTGTTCTGAATATCGTCCAGAATTTACAAATCTAAAGGTCCGCATGCAGTTTTTTTTATATATTTTTGGTAATCCTCGTATAATAACAGTTTACAAGTACATGGCAATACGTACCTTGCTACACAATTTCCAGCATCTGCATACACGTTTCTACTAAAAAACCATTAGGAATCTAATTAACAACTTCTGTCAGAATACCAGGATTCTTCTTTACATGTATTCCTGACAGCCTCGGCTACATGCATAGCAACGGTCTTATCGAGTGTGGATGGTATCACTTCTTCCCGAGTCGGATGTTCTACACACTCTGCAAGTGCATATGCAGCAGAGAGCTTCATTTTATTCGTGATTTTTGTGGCCTTTGCATCAAGTGCTCCACGAAATATTCCGGGAAATGCCAGTGCATTGTTTACTTGGTTTGGCAGATCACTTCGCCCGGTGCCTGCAATAAATGCTCCGGCTTTCAGGGCTATATCAGGCATGATTTCAGGTGTGGGATTAGACATGGCGAATACGATTGCCCTGTCAGCCATCGTGCGGATCATATCACCCGTCACACAGTTGCCTGTACTCACACCAATGAGGACATCCGCGCCCTGAAGCGCATCGGCGAGCGTTCCTATGCGGTGCGTTTTATTCGTGATCTTTGCTAGTTCAACTTTGGCAGGTTTTAAAGCGATATCTTCACGCGAAATGTCAATAATCCCACGGCTGTCGCATACGATAATATCGCGAACAGGTTCGCATACACGCGGGTCGTGCCCGACACATAGTAACAGCTCAGCAATGGCAGTACCCGCTGCGCCTGCGCCATTTATTACCACTTTTAAATCGTGAAGCTCCTTGCCCGCGAGTTTTGCAGCATTGATAAGCGCTGCCAGCAGAACGATTGCCGTTCCATGCTGGTCATCGTGAAAAACAGGGATGCCGAGATTTTGTAGCGCGTCTTCAATTTCAAAACATTTTGGCGCAGCAATATCCTCAAGATTTACCCCAGCAAAAACCGGTGCGATATTTTTAATAAGTTGAATAATTTCCCTGGCATCTTGCGTCGCCACACAGATCGGAAAAGCATCCACATCGCCATACTTTTTAAAAAGCATTGCTTTTCCTTCCATTACGGGAATTGCTGCCAGCGGGCCGATATTCCCAAGCCCGAGCACTGCCGAGCCATCAGAAACAATTGCAATGCAATTTTTCTTGATTGTGAGGTCATAAGCGCGATGCGGGTTTCCAGCAATTTCAAGGCAGGCTTTTGCAACGCCGGGCGTGTACACAAGCGAAAGGTCTTCCTTGTCAACAATGTCAAATTTTGACCGGACTTCAAGCTTTCCACCAAGATCTTCATGCAGCTGTAGCGATTCCCGGTAAATTTCTTCTGTATGTATTTTTGTAGTTTCCATTCTTAGAAAATTATGGTTATAAAAATTAAAGGCAACTCCTTAACAGAATTGCCTTTAAAAAGGTTTTAAAAATTGCAACCAGTAGAACACTATAAAACTATCCCGCAGGTATTTCCACAATAAATGTACTGCCCACACCATATTTACTTTCGCACCAGACCCGACCCTTCATTGTTTCTACAAGCTTTTTAACAATTGCCAGCCCGAGTCCTGTAGAATTCTCATTACCAGTCGGACGCGAAGAAAGCCGTTGGAATTTCCCGAAAAGCTTTGGCATCTCATCCGGATGGATTCCAGGCCCGCTATCTTTAATTTCA
>DASPKH010000008.1:0-7513 GCA_035628175.1 Patescibacteria group bacterium | reverse complement strand
ATTATGTTGGTTCACTTTGATGATTTAATAGCTGAAGATGAGAAAGGCTTTAAAGCCAAAATCCATCTTATGATTAACCATCAGCAATTTAAACCTGATGAAATTATTCCAACAGATCTTACTGTTGAGAATTCTACCCTTATTGATATGAAAGGAATGATTCTTCAGGCTGATGTTTGCGCCGGATTGATAAAAATCGAGTGTATTGAACCGGATATTAAAGATTAGTACCCTGTTCGTGTAATTATTGAGCTTCGTAAAGCTGGCTTTATCACACTGTTAGCAACTGAAATTTTCAGCGCTTTTGTAGTCTCAAATATAGAAGCGCTTTTTTATTAACAATCACTGCATTGTAAAAACCGACCACACACCACTTACGTATATCGTTTAATAAATTTGGGATTGCTTCGTTATCCCGGATTACTTCGTCAAGGGTATTTGCAGAACTTAATTATTATATTAAATTCACGTACTATTACACCACCTAAATATGAAATCGCCACACATCCTTTCGGAGGCTGAATATCAGCGCTTAGTAGAAGAATTGCATACAATTACAGATAAGAGATACTCGGTTGTTAAACCTCACGGATCATGGGTATTTACTCAGGAAGAGGCCAACCGTATTGCAGAAATCTCAGCAATTCTCCAAAAGTGCAAGATTGTTTCTGATAAAGTCTCCTAATAGATTAACCAATTACTTAATATTTCCCTGTCTGAATTCTCTTTTTTAAAAGAGTGTAAAATTCAGCCCAAATCATATTCATTGCCTGTTCTGCCTGATCGCGTGAGGTCAGGCTTTTGTAATGTCCTATTAAGCTGTCAAGCGTCGTGATGACATTGAGATCATCCTTTATAAAAACCGATCGCGAAACACTTACTTCAGCAATTATTTCAAGACTCACTGATTACCTCCGCTTCCTTTATTCCAAGCTTGACTACACTGAGCCATGGTACTTGTACCCGCGCACACCAATGTAATTGCTCTTTATCTTCTGAAATTAAATAGCTGTGTTCACCAAAATTGACGGTAGCAGGAAGGAGAGGTTCGTGGTCGTTGTGGTAATTTAGAATAAACCGGCTCAGGCGTGAATATTCGGCTGCATCCCACCGTGGCCAGTATTCATTACGCCGGAAATAACCCGGATTGTCCTGATCGTACATGGCAATGACGATAATTCTTTTTAAAAGCGATTCTAAAGATTTATCCATTGGCTGCCTTTTTTGCTTTTTGTGACATTTTAGAACGCAGATCGTGAATAGTTGCCTGGATCTTTTTTTCTTCCGCAGAATCATTATTTACCGGCGCGGTCTTAGATTTCGGATTTGGTTTGCCGGAGAAAATTGTCTTCCTGTCTTTCTTTACTTCAAACTTTTTTAAGATCATTGTTTTTAAGAACTCGTCTACGAAATCCTCTGTCGTGACAAGCTCACCGGCCATATAAATGGAAGGGATAATATCTTTCTCCATCAGATGTCGCGCCGACTCAAGCGCAATGCCGGTTTCCTCGTGCACCTTCTGCACTCCCCACAGCTTTTTATTTCTTGCTGAGCGTGGCATTTTAGTCTTCACCTCTCAGAATTTCTTTTCTCCGTGCCCGCGCCTTCAATACAGGCAAGGGTCGTGACTGAACATATTCCTCCTGATATTCTTTCAAAAGTTCAATTGCTCTATCATAGCCCTCACAATCGGGATGGTCCAACCTGTAATGAACAGTGCTTACAGCAACTCCAAGTTTTGCTGCTACGCGCTCAATAACTTTGTTTCCCGCTCTTTTCATTGTAGAAATGCTTTGTAGAAATATTTTGTAGAAATACTTTGTAGAATTTGTATATTCGCTATGCTGGAATATCCATTTGTATCTGTCCATGGATCGCCGGAGGTTTCATTTTTAAAACCTTCTCAGCCTTTTCCAATGAAGCCTCGCGCATGAAATTGGAGCGCTTCACTTTGGTTCGTGATACACCAAGTTTGTTGAGGTGATCAACAGCTTCATCAATTCGATTTCGTTCTTTTTCAGACTCGAAATAAACATCAGCGACTATTGCTTTCATAAGGATTTGATACACTCTTTTTAAAAACGCGTGTTTAACACCCGCAAATATAACTAAAGAGATATTAAAAGCAAGTAAAAATTTCAAAAGAGATGATAATGAGTGATAATATTTATAAAAATATTCGGAAAGCTCTGAAGTTAACACAAAAAGAGATTGCGGATAAGCTTGAAATATCACAGGGTTACTGGTCTTCCGTTGAACGGAATGAGAAAATTCCAGGATCTGAAATCTTAATATCTCTAAAGAGCTTATTTAATGTTAGTAGTGAATATCTGCTTTCAGGCGGGCAAGGAGAGATGTTTGCAGAAGAGAAACAGCAAGATTATATTCACGAAAGTTTAAAAGGAATAGAATTTTTGCCAGGAAAGGACGCACCAAAGCGAAAAGGGAAGGATGTTGATCTGGAAGCTTTGGAAAACTGGCTGGTAGGAGTAGAGCACGGTTTAAAAAATTCGCTCCAGGTGGTGCAGGGGATTTTAAAAGAAACGCGGGAAAGATCAGCGTGAGATTTTAAAAGATTGCTCCAGTAAAAGTGATTTCCCGGCTTTTAATAAAATTGTATAAATCCCGCTTGCAAGCTCACCGGTAGGGATTTTTATAGTCCCTTTGTTTTGAACAGTAGTATTAGCAAATACTTTTTGCTGATCATTCAATATACGCAATGTCAGCGTCGGTAACTCCCTCCAGTTTTTCACCCGTATCAGGATATTATCATCATTGAAAACGTGAAAGCGGCAGTTTTGAACTGCTTTTCTATTTTGCTCTACGTCATCGATGAGATCTTGGATGTCAAGATAATATTCTACATTGTTTTTAAAAAGCTCACTATGATCAGCAAGGGCCCCACTAAAATCTGCTTTTTTAAAAATTCTCGTAATATCCCGTCCTGAAATATCAAAGTGTTTAAAAAGGTACGCGCACGCCGCCAGTGCTTCGCGGCAGTCAAAAAATTCGTACCGAGAGACGTAGTAAAAATCGCAAACGGTTTTAAGGATCCAGTCAGCTGTAAACATTCTCCAAAATATGTATAAATTTTCTTGATTTATTGGAAAAAATCAGACAAAAATCAAAGGGGGGCCTTCTCATTTTTACCAATAAAATCGCTGTAACTTGTTGAAAATCAACAAAAAATTAATGCGGAAAAATTGAAAAAATGCATTAGAGCAGCACTGTGTCACGCAAAGTGTGATGTTGTGAAAAAAAGCAAATTCATTTTTATTCCCTATATTGCCTTTGTAGAAATGTATTGTAGAGATACGTTGTAGAATTTTTTGCAAAGGTGTTATGCCAAACTCACAAAGCATTACAGCTACACAAGCTGCAACGGCAATAGGAGCTTTCACCACAACGCCATATGGCAATGGCGGCAGCCCATATACATTGCTTCAGGCTGACGGTAACGGATTATTGAATACAAGCGCTTCTCCGGGAGTAGTTGTTACCCTCGGTTGGGCATATGGCCGCGATGGTAGCGGGAATTTCGTTCTTATAAACTATGCTGCTGATGATTCTGACGGATCGCCACTGCCCGGCACAAATTGGTTTGCAAATGGAACCGCCGTCAGTAAAGCTCATGCAAATTCACTTATAGCTGCATATGCAGCTCAAGAGGATTCTTACACACCCGGAATTTATGGAAATTACTGCGAATATCTGGATGCTAAAGGAATCTTGGCCGTTGGTAATATGAGGTCTTCGCCGGCACGGGAGAGTAATTCAGAGCTGAATGTGGTCATGGATGATGGGACCGTATATTTCAATGTAATGAAGCCAAGGCCGCGCTAATGATTCAGTGGATATGCACGGGCTTGATTATTCTGTTACTCACTGTATTGCGGTTTCGTACTCGGCTGGATATTCTTCTACATATAATTGAAAAATTCTTTTGGGCTTCAGCTGTAAATGCTTTGTTCTGTGAATTTGGATTATATGATCCTGGATTAGGTATTGATATTCAAGGCTGGATAGATACAATCTGTATTGGATTGCTGCTCATGCAGATCCTTACGGGCGCATGGGATATTCAGTATAAAAACCGCCTCTGGTGCTTTGGTTTTGGTGGATCTGTGCTTGGTATAATGTTTTTAAAATTCATTGTGCTTGGCTTCATGCACGGTATTTTAAAAATGGAAGTGCCTTTTGAAGTAACACATACAATTACATTCACAGGACTGTTTTTCATACTGTGGGTACGTTTTATGTATGTCAGGAAAGCATTCTGGCGGGACTACAGATTTGGTTTGATATTCGGAACGATGGTGTATTATTTCTGGGCCACACTTGCTTATTACGGCAATTGGGGAATGATCGACACGCCGCAGGATCAGATTTTTCATCTGCATGAATTCGGGTTCATCACTACTACCATCTGTTTTCTAATATCCTTTTTCCTCTGGCAGAAAACACAGGGAAAGGGCATTCCTAATCAAGAGTGGTATTTACTGCCAAATGCCGCTATGAAGCGGCTGTATTTTACCTTTAAAATCTATTCATCACATATAATGGCCTGGGTCAAAAATGGAAAAGCTTGAATAATTAGAAAAGCTCGGCAAGCTGAAAGAGCAGAGGTTGTTGAGTGATGCTGAGTTTGAAACCAATAAACAAAATCTTTGGCAATACCGATAGAAATACAAAAGATGATACGGGTCTTAAAATCCCAATTTTAAGGCTATCATTCTACACCAGAAGAAAAGTGTTATATGAGGTATAGTTGACGGCTTATTCATGCTTTTGGAAATTATATTTATTCCAAATTATAGTGAAAGCCCATAGAAGGCACAGTAAAATGGGGCCTGAAGATCCATACGGCTCCGGCAGAAAAATTGTAAAAATTTTCTGTTTTCGGCAGGCTTGAAAATAAAACTATGGTAAGCACACTTCAAAAACTTTTTACCGTGGATTATGATCCTGCACTTGAGTGTGGCAGCCTGATCTGGAATAATCATGTCTTTAGCACGGAATTCAGGGTGGTTTTGGAATACTTTATAGAGTTTATCGCTGACCGGCCTCTAAAGCGTGCTTTATGGGATACAAGGAAACTTGTTGTAATCTCTCAAACCGATCAGGAGTGGTTTGTAGAAATAATACTTCCTGTTCTGATAGCTAAGGGGTATCGATATGGCGCCATAATAGTACGGAATGATAATAGCGACGATCTGGTAAATGAAGTAATTGTTGATTCAGTCAGTCAGTATGGCGTTGAAACAAGATATTTTAACAACCAGGAAGAAGCAAAGGAGTGGTTACATAAAACCCTATAAAAGAATAGAAACCATATACAATCCAGTATGATCCGGTCGAGGAAATGGGAATTCTTAACTAACATGAATATGTCACAAGTAAGGAATTTTGTAAAGGTCTCCTGGATTTCGGTGAACATATAGCTGGAACTATACGCTTGAGTGAGTATATGAACTGAAAGCTGAAAGGCGCTGTGTGGTGCGGAAGCTGGAGGATTGTATTACCGAGAAAGCCTAACCAACAATATTACTAATATTTTTTAGGGGTAAATGGTATGAGATTCCTTTTAAAAGCGGTATTGGTATTTCTATTTGGCGCTGGTGTGGCTGTTGCACAGCAAGAAAGTGGTTTTTTCGTTCGGGGCAATGCAGGGTTTTCCTACCCTATAGAATTGAATCCAAATGAATATGGTACAGGTTTTTCGTATGGAATTGGGATAGGATATAGAATATCTTCTAACCTGGATTTTTATGTTATGAGCGATTACAATACATTTAATTTATTGCATGCATATTATAACGGTGGACAGGCCAAGTGGCAGACTTCAACAGTTAATGCAGAATACCGTTTTACAGATTCAGGAATTATGCCATATATTACAGTGGGTGCGGGTATTGGGTTTCTAAATCAAGACAGATATACTTCGAGCAGAATGCAGGCTATTGAGATCCATAATGGCTTTACTAATAACAGTGCGCTTTTTAATATTGGGGCGGGCATTAGCTTAAAGTCGAGCGAAAGTATCAGGACATTTCTGGATGCTAAATTGAATGGTCAGTATGATGGAGTGGATATAAATCAATTTTTAGGGGCAAAAATCGGGATAAGTTATCTGTTTTAGAAGTTTAGCCTGCCTGAGAGACTACCTATGGCAAAAAGAAATTCAAACGACGTGTGAAAGGCTCTGGCTCTCTGCACCACCATTTGTTTTTTAATATCCTTTTTTCTCTGGCAGAAAACACAGGGGAAGGGCATTCCCAATCAGGAATGGTATTTACTGCCAAATGCCGCTATGAAGCGGCTGTATTTCACTTTGAAAATGTATTCATCGAACATAATAGCCTGGGTCAAAAATGGAAAAGCTTGAATAATTAGAAAAGCTCGGCAAGCTGAAAGAGCAGAGGTTGTTGAGTTATGTTGAGTTTGAAACCAAAAAACAAAAATCCTTGGCAATACCGATGGAAATACAAAAGATGATACGGGTAAAACCATTGAGAGCTATGACAGGATGAAGGCAACTGCCGCAGGCCGCGAAGGGGAAAGGGAAAAAGAAAGGATAGAGAAATAATATTTTGATTTAACCTATAGTATCAAATAAAAGGAATATAGTGTTGCCATGCTGGATAAAGATATTAAATATCTTCAAAAACTAGTAGATGTTGCTCATCGAGTATCAATTGAAACAGGGGATGGATCTGTGGCAACAAGGGTGCAGCAGGAAGTTTCAAGCCTTTTTATGCTGGTACTATTGAATTCTTATTCAATGGTACAATTGTTACATCCAAAGCAAAACTTAATACCATCGATGCGCTCTGGATCGGTATTTTATGATTTTACAACCATCACAATTATTTCACGATCAATATTCGAAGCGTTTGTTAATATGCATACTCTGGCTGTTAATCCTATGGCAGAGGCCGAACGAGATGTTTTATTAGATTTATGGGATTTGCATAGCTTATGCGAGCGGCAGGTAATGGCAAGAATACTAGGCAATACTGCCCCCATAATAGAGAAGGAAAAAATTCAAATTGCAGATTTAATTCAGAGGATTAAAAATATTGGTCAGGTTGGAAGTGGCATACACGGTAAATATGATGATATTTTAAAACGTTTGGCAAATTGGGAGAAAGCGCAGCCCAATACCAAGGAATGGTATGTATCACCACGCTGGACTTGTCAATCAGCGGAAAAACGGGCAAAATACGCAGATGTTCATGAGTATCATTCTCATTTCCTGTACAAATACTCTTCTAATTATTTACATGCCAATGGCTTTGCAGCGAAGCAAATACATGGTATTGAAGGTTATCTAGATGGTAATCGGCTTTGTGGTTTTGGGGTGAAGTTTGCAACAATGTTTTTAGCCGGTTCTATTGAAGTAATGGCTCAAATTAGTGATAAAGCAAACAAAGTAATTGATTCTATGCCAGAGATTATAGAATTATTAGAATTCTGGAAGAAGGTGAGAATGCATGAACCGAGTGATCTAATA
>DASPKH010000007.1:0-8426 GCA_035628175.1 Patescibacteria group bacterium | reverse complement strand
TTTAAAAAAAGTAAATACAAAATCACGCCACCCGTACCTTGAGTATAATCTTACACTCTGGGGTTGTAGTGCACTTCTTTGTTTTTCCGTTGCGCTTGTAAAACTCCCGCAATATGGCATCTATATCGTTATTCCGGTGATTTTACTTTCTGTACGTGGCCTTGAGGAATTAACTACCCATTTTTCCAATCACCGGCTTATGTGGTCAATGCTGGCGCTGCTTATTGCGATCACGGTCTGGGCGTTTGTACCGCCTGTGCGCGCAAGCTTTTATGCTATATTTACTGGTGCGCCAAATCCGGGTGCTGCAGCGCTCATTTTCACCCTAGGATTTTTCGCCCTCCTTGCTACAGGCTGGTTTCTGCCATCGTCTGTTGTTTTAAATATTTCTATGCGCGTATTTTTCTGGACGAATTTTATACTTCCGGCGCTACTGATTGGCAGTGTTTTTTTAACTAATGGTTATGGTTTTTTAAAAAAGGAGAAAAGCCGTCAGGAAGAATTAAAACGTGAAGCATTTTCCCTACCACGTTTTTGAATCATCTCTTAAAAACTTTTAAGAACAATCTCACTATTTCTAATGACCAATAGCGTACGTATTGAAGACTTTTTAACAATATCGCAGAAATTGCCTGTGGTAGATGTGCGTACGCCTGCTGAGTTTTTAAAAGGGCATGTGCCTGGTGCGATAAATATACCGCTTTTCAGTAATGAAGATCGAGTAAAGATTGGCACGGCATATAAAAAGCAAAGTCGGGAAACCGCCATGCTTCTCGGCCTGGATGCCGTTGGGCCGCGCATGAGGGAAATTGTAGAAGAAGCTTTAAAAATCGCGCCACAAAAGGAAATCCTCCTCTACTGCTGGCGTGGCGGAATGCGGAGCGGAAGCGTGAGCTGGCTGCTGGAGTTTTTTGGCTTTAAAACAACGCTTTTGCGTGGCGGCTATAAGTCATTTCGCCGGTATGTGGTTGATACTTTTGAAAAGCCGTATTATCTTATGATTCTCAGCGGGCACACTGGTAGCGGCAAAACGCATGTTTTAAAAGAATTAAAAGCGTTTGGCGAGCAGGTAATTGACCTGGAAGCCCTTGCCCGCCACACCGGTTCGGCATTTGGCTGGCTGAGATGGGACACACAGCCCAATCAGGAAGAATTTGAAAATAACCTGGCAATGGAGTTACGTGGGTACGACAGTTCACAAAACATCTGGCTGGAAGACGAAAGCAGGCGCATTGGCAATGTCAATATTCCTCATCCACTATGGCGGCAAATGCGTGAAGCACCTGTGATTGTAATGAATGTTCCTTTTGAAAAGAGAGTAGAAAATCTTGTAGAAGACTACAAGTCCTCTCCTGTCGAACGTTTAAAAGATTCCACAGGGCGACTTAGTAAGGCGCTCGGCGGTGAACGAGTAAAACAGGCACTGGAAGCCCTTGATAAGGGTGATTTTTCAAAGACTGCTGAAATCGTACTAGGGTATTACGACAAGACCTATGACTATGGGCTGGCGCAGCGCAATGCTGAAAAAGTTCGTGCTATTCCTTTGAGCTTTAAAAGCCACCATGACAATGCAGAGGAAATTCTACAGAGTTTAAAAAACTAAACGGCGCATTGGGAATACGCCGCTTGGTTTGTTTCGTCTTTTTAAATTTTCTGCCATCGTTCAGTTTGTACCGTAGCCAGTACAGAATGAAAGTCATTAAAAACAATTTCCTCAGGCTCCAGCGACAGATCCAGCTCAACTAATTTCCCTTTTACAGGAATACGCAACCTTGCATTTCGGTCTTTGCCGAAATCTACGGTGATAGGAACAAACATCTGGAAATTATCGCTCACACCATCGGTTTTAATATGGCATCGAACCTTGTATTTTCGTCTGCCTGCTGTTCGGCCTTGTAGGCAAAGAAGCCCTAAGGTCTTCGATAATAAATCCAAAAAATGATGAGAAAATAGCAATGGTAATTGAGGTGTGGCGATTTACCTTTAGCAACATATCATCATTTTCCAAAAAATGCAAATCTTACTCTTTTTAAGGGTTCTCTGACAATTCTATGCTCAAAGACTTTTTTATTGGTAATATTTACTCAGAGAAATTCCAATTTTCCACTAAATCACCCACACTTCCGGCTCAAGTTCAATCCCGAATTTTTCCGCGACTGATGCCTGAATTTTCTTTGAAAGGTCAACCAATTCCTGCCCACTCGCATTGCCGTAATTAACAATCACTAACGCCTGATTGGGATGCACACCTGCATCGCCAAAGCGTTTGCCCTTCCAACCGCACTGCTCGATGAGCCACGCCGCCGGCACCTTGATCTGCATGTCATCTATCGGGTAACCTGGGATTTCAGGATAATCAGCCTTTAGAGCTTCATATTTTTCTTTCGGAATATACGGATTCTTAAAAAAGCTGCCCGCATTTCCCGTTACTTTCGGGTCAGGAAGCTTCCTCGTGCGAACACTTACAACCGCGTCAAAAATGTCTTTCGTTTTTGGCTGGGTAATGCCCATTTTCTCTAATTCCTGCGACACATCTTTGTAGCTTGCGTTCGGCTCTTTATTTTTAAAAAGTTTGAAAACCACTGAGGTAATGATAAAATCATTTTTCATTTTCTTTTTAAAAATGCTTGTCCGGTAGCCAAAATCGCAGTCCAGGTTGCAAAATTCTTTAAAAGTATTTGTTGAAATATCGATGCCGCGAACACACTCGACCGTTTCCTTCAGTTCGCAGCCATACGCGCCAATATTCTGGATAGGAGCCGCGCCAACGGTCCCCGGGATAAGGGCGAGATTTTCCACACCGCGATAGTCGTGCTCTACGCAGTACTGCACGAATTCATGCCAGTTCTCACCCGCACCAACCTCAATCTCCACGAACTCATCCGTTTCGCTTAAAACTTTTTTACCGGGAATTGTAATATCGATCACGAGCTTTTGCACATCGCCCATAAACAGCATATTGCTGCCGCCGCCGAGGATAAGCCGCTCCGAGTTTTTAAAAATGTCGGAATCAATGAGCTCATGCAATTCTTCCATGCTTCGAATGTCCACATAATACCGCGCATTCGCTGCAATACCAAATGTATTAAGAGCTTTTAAAGGATAATTTTCGTGAATTTGCATTTCTTTCAAGTGTTAATTTTGAGTGTTTAGTTTTGAATTTTTAAAATGGTCATTCCCACGCAGGCGAAAATCCATGCATCAAGAGAAATCTTTATGGTACATCCCTTCTGCAAGGTGGATTCCGGCTTACGTAGGAATGATACACAGGAAGAATCTTAAAATAAAAAAATCCTTCGGCCTGATAACAAACCGGAGGATTATTTAGTTTTTAAAACCTATTTATTACAGTCCTGGTCCAAGCATCTGCTCTGGACGAACATATTCATCAAACTGCTCACCTGTCAGAATTCCCAGCTCAATCGCCGCATCGCGCAATGTCCCACCACTTTTATGCGCGTGCTTTGCGATTTTTGCGGCATTGTCATAGCCCGTATGCGGATTTAAGGCCGTCACAAGCATGAGCGAATTTTTCATAAAGCGGTCAATATTTTCGCGGATCGGCTCGATGCCTTCAGCGCAATGCTCTTCGAACATGATGCACGTATCAGTCAGAAGGCGAACGCTCTGAAGGAAATTATAGATTATCACTGGTTTAAAAACATTTAGCTCGAAGTTTCCGGAAGCGCCTGCGAGATTGATCGTCGCGTCATTGCCCATCACCTGTGCGGCTACCATTGTCATAGCCTCTGATTGCGTTGGATTGACTTTCCCCGGCATGATGCTCGAACCCGGCTCGTTTTCAGGAATCGCTATTTCAGCAAAACCTGCGCGCGGGCCTGAGGCCATCCAGCGAATGTCATTAGCGATTTTCATGAGTGATGCAGCAAGAGTTTTTAAAGCTCCATGCGCAAAAACGATTGCATCGTGAGCCGCGAGCGCTTCAAATTTATTCGGCGCTGAAACGAATGGCAAACCTGTAAGCTTAGCGATTTGTGCCGCTCCGCGTTCCGCAAATTCAGGATGTGTGTTGAGCCCGGTACCGACGGCTGTTCCGCCAAGGGCAAGTTCATACAAGCCCGGGAGCACCATTTCAATGCGTTTTAAAGCGTTGTCAAGCTGCTGAACGTAGCCGGAAAACTCCTGACCAAGAGTAAGTGGCACTGCATCAATGAGGTGCGTGCGGCCAATTTTGATGATGTCGTTGAATTCTTCAGATTTTGCTTTTAAAGTTTCGCGGAGTTTTAAAACGGCGGGAATAAGTTTGTGTGTCAATTCGCCTGCGGCAGCTATGTGCATTGCCGTTGGGAATGTGTCGTTCGAGCTTTGAGATTTATTAACGTCATCGTTTGGGTGAACTGGCTTTTTAGAACCCATTGTGCCACCTGCAATCTCAATTGCGCGGTTTGAGATCACCTCGTTCACGTTCATGTTCGTCTGTGTGCCAGAGCCTGTTTGCCAGATAGAAAGCGGGAAATGGTCTTTTAATTTTCCTGAAATCACTTCATCGGCAGCCTGCACGATCAGATCTTTTTTGTCAGCCGCAAGAACGCCAAGTTCGGCATTCACGAGAGCGGCTGATTTTTTTAAAATGGCAAAAGCGCGGATGAGTTCTTCCGGCATTTTCTCGATACCAATATCAAAATGCACGAGCGAGCGGGCGGTCTGAGCGCCCCAATATTTATCATTTGGCACTTCAATGGTGCCCATCGAATCAATTTCTTGGCGATTATTCATTGTTTATTTTTAAAGCGGTGAAACAAATTTCGTTTTTATAAAGAAGTCGCCGCAAAATTACGAAAAACTTTTCCGCCAGAGTTTTTAAAAACAAAAAAGCAGATCCGGTTTGTAAAACCAGTCCGCTTTTTGAAACGTGTATTTGTCATTTTTTAAAGGCCAACAGATACCGAAAGCTGCAGTCCGCCAAAATCATTGATCGGGCTGCCCTTGATGCTTTCAAGCCCCTCCCCGCCAAATGGAATAAAGTAATAGCGCGCGCTCACACTTGTCGTGCTTTTGAGCCCCGGCGTGCCTACCTGTGCTCCTGCACCAACGAAACCACCAACACGCGTGTACAACTTTCCATCAGCAAAAGCGCGGAAAAATTCATACTGATACGGCGTCGTCAGGATAAACGCCGGCCCGGCTCCTGCACTTACGAATGGACGCAAGTTGTCTGTCAGCTTATCAGAAAAAAGCCTGTGTTGTATTCCTGCCATGAGCGGCAGCATATAAATGCGGTTTACCTTGTTCGGAATAAACGTCATGCCCGTGTATGGATCAAAACCTGTTTCCAGTTCATCTGTGTTGCGCGCGCCGGAAAGAATGCCATCTATGGTATATGTCCAGTCTTTTGTGAATTCCTTTTGATAAAAACCACCGGCGCCAAAACCACTGCTGGAAAGCGTGCCCATGATGCCCATCGAAGAGCGACGCTTTTCGGCCTCAAGTGGGTCGATCAGTGGGCGCGGCGAACGAAAAATGATCGTGCTGTCCGAATTTGGCCGAGGGCGGTCACCGCGAGTTGGCTCGTCCCCCGGTGTCTGCGCTACGGCATTCATGGTGCTAAAGGCAAAAGCAAGGCTAGCACCGGTTATATATTTTTTGAGCTTGGTGTTCATACTAATCCCCAAAATGGAACTTTTGGAAAAAAACGCTTGAGATTTCTTTCATTTAAAATAACACAGTTTTTAAAAAAAACGTTACCTTTTTTTAAAAAAATTTAGACGTCTTTTAAAAAATATTTGCCTATATGACAAAATCTTTTAAACAAACGTTTATTCGTAGGATTTTAAAAGTGTTTACGGCGAAAATTGTGGTGGTGAAAACAAAGTTTCGTAAATTTGAGTAGTTTTGGTGGTGAAAAGCTTTTAGAAAGGAAATCCGGCCCTATACAATACAATGCAGAATTCAATTCCGCTGCGGGATTTTCTCGATATTATCGAGCGCGAGCTGCCGCATGGGACAGCAATGGAAGGCGACCGCCTGGGCTTGCAGATACAGAGCGGCCGCACAGAAATTTCCTCGGTGCTGGTGTGCCTGGATGTGACTGATGAAGTAATTCTGGAGGCGCGCACGATTGGGTGCGACTGCATTGTGACGTTTCACCCGCTCCTGTTTGCGCCAATGTTTTCTATTGCAGAGTCAGATCGTATAGGACGGCTGACAGCTGAGCTTATACGACAGAATATTGCGCTGGTCTCGATCCACACAAATTTTGACGCTTTTTCACAGGGGACAAGCGAAATTCTTGCAGAAAAGCTTGGCTTGGACGTTACCGGCGTTCTTATCCCCGACCCGAACTACGAAGGGAGGGGCGTCGGTGCAGTGGCCGTAGCGCGGGAAGCTATTCGCCCGGAAGAATTTTTACAACGGGTTTCGGCTGTTTGTTTGGCGCCGCTGCGCTTTTCGGAACCTGTTTCGGAATTTATTGAAAAAATTGTTATTGTTGGTGGATCTGGTTCCGATTTTTTAAAAGATGTTTTAAAAAGCGGCGCCGATGCGTTTATCACAGCAGATGTGAAGTACCACACATTTCATCGGGCGAGTGGTCACGTGATGCTGATAGACGCCGGGCATTACGAAACAGAACAATTTGTGCCCGAGGGAATTACCGGTCTTTTAAAAAATCTCTTTAGCGAATGGAGAATTAATTTTTCCACAACAAGAACTCTTACGAATCCTGTACGATATTATCCTTAATGCGGATTCAATTATTTAGGCACACACTTATTTTTCATACGGTACATACACATGCAAACGCAATCAGCTATTCTGGCGGCACTTTCGCAAATTGACGAAAAACTTGACGAACTACAGGAGGATCTAGGCGATCTTCCCATACAGGTAAAAAAATTAGAAAAATCAGTTCGCGAGCGCGCGGCTCTTGTGGATGAAACACGCGGGCTTCTGGATGAAGTGCGTTCATATCGCGCAAATTCCAACCAGTCGGTGCAGTCGCTCAATGACAAGGAAAAAAAGCTGACAGACCAGCAGTTTGCCGTGCGAAACAACCGTGAATTCGACGCAATTTCCAATGAGCTCGGTATGTCAAAAGAAGAGCGTGCCCGTCTCGATGAGGAAATGCGCACGGCCGGAGTAAAAGAGGAAAACTTGGTGGCTATCCTTCAGCAGCAGGAAGAAAACCTGGAAGAAGCAAAAAAAGACCTAAAAGATAAAGAACAGGAGCTGCTCGATATGACCGGTGAACAGATGGATGAGGTAAAAGGCCTTGAGCACCAGCGTCTTGAGCTTCTCGCTAAACTGAGTGAAGCTATTAGCGCTGATTATGAGCGCATTCGCACCTTCCACAAGGACGCAGCTGTGTCGCTCCGCCGTAATTCATGCGCAGGTTGCTTCAGCGCCGTGCCATCGCAAAAAACAGTGGAAATGCGCAATAATCCTGATAAAGCGTTCAACTGCGAGGCATGTGGCCGTCTTCTCTTCCCCGAAGAATTAAAAACCGCAGCTGAAGCTAGAGTGTAATTTTTAACTTACATCACACACGACGAACGACTTTTTGCCGTCTTTTTAAAACATTTGTAAAAAAAGGCGGCTTTTTTTTATAAAAAATTTTCAGTAATTTTTGCAGGGAAAGCAGGCAATTGCGCCGTTTTTTTTAAAACGGTGAGGAAAGTCCGGACTCCGCAGAACAGTACGCTTCATAACGTGAAGGCGGTAACGCTTTTAAAGTAATTTTTAAAAGCAGAGCCGACGGAAAGTGCAGCAGAAAGTAAACCGCTTTATAAAAGCCTAAAAGCTTTTAAAAGAGTAAGGGTGAAACGGTGGTGTAAGAGACCACCAGCGCGTGTGGTGACATACGCGGCTCGGCAAACCCCGTACGGAGCAAGGCCAAATAGGGATATGAACTGGCCTCGGCCGGTGTCGGGTTGTTCGTCCGGCTGTTTTTTAAAAAGTGTATTTTAAAAAACTTTATATTCGGGTTGGCCGCTTGAGGAATGCAGTGATGCATATCCCAGATAAATAATTGCCCCGTTTTTAAAAGATTTTCTTTTAAAAATAAGACAGAATCCGGCTTATCGCTTTCTTTGCAAAAATTATTGTTATTTTCCTTTTTTAAAATATCTATGAAACTGCCTGAAGACCCGTTTATTCTTGAGCTTTTGCCAGAATTCCTTGAGGAATGGCTAAAGGACATGGACACAAAATTTCCCGAGATTTTAAAAGCGCGTAATGCTGACGATTTGTACCGCTTAGGCCATACACTGAAAGGCTCATGCTTTCAGTTTGGACTGGATGAAACGGCGCAGCTCGGCATAGAGTTGATGGGCTATGCACGCTCAGGCGACTGGGAAAAAGCAGCCGCACTCTACACGCCGCTTGTCAACGGTTTTAAAGAAATGAAAGCATTCCTCGAAGCTGAAGCACGGTAGAAAATTTAAAGCAGAAACTTTTAAACCATTTCT
>DASPKH010000006.1:0-6153 GCA_035628175.1 Patescibacteria group bacterium | reverse complement strand
AACGCTCCAGGCTTTCCAGCGACTTTTCAAAACGGCGGGTCCACGCGTCTTTTCCGCCACGACGTTCGCCGCCGGAAATGCGCAGGCGCAGCGCAACGTCATAAAGATTCGAGCCGTTCAGCGGAATTCTCTCGCCGTTTTCGCCCCTTTTAAAAAACTGTAGATACGGGCTTTGCAGAGCGCGGTGAACGTCGTCTCGGCGATAACCGCGCAGGATAATATCGAGCACGGCAAAAACCGCAATCGTCACGGGAGATTTTGAAAGCGGGAAGCGGTCGGTGATATTCGACGGAATCGTGTACGCGGCGAACATCTCGCGGAAAAGCTGCGTGTAGCGGTCGTCCGAGCGCATCACCACGCACATGTCCGACAGCGGGATTTGGTGATTGACCGAAAGATTTCTGATGAGTTTTGCAATTGTGCGGACTTCCTCAAGGCGATTTTCCGCAGCAATTATCTGCCCCGAATTTGAAAAACCCGGATGGCGGATTTCGCGCTCAGTATTGAAAAGCCAGCGACGCAAATACGCGCCAAGCGGAATCGTAATGCGGCTGTCATTTTCAGAGTTTTTAAAAGGTTTTTCCTCGTCGAGATAGCAGTCTCCGAAGCCCAGCACGCGCAACTTGTCCACGGTTTTGTGCATATTGCCGAAAAGCGGGCCGCTCTCGCCGTAGTCCACGCGAATCGCAACGGGAATCGAGCAGTTTGTAAAAAGCGACAGGAAATTCAGTTCGGGTTCGCTGAATTCCGAAAAACCTTCCATAAAAATGAGGTCGGCCTTCGGGAAAACCTTGCGCAAACGCCCGCACTTCGCCTCATGCGAATTGTCCGCATGCGTGAGCCGTTCCAACGTCTCGCAGTCACGCTCGCCCGCAACAACCTCATGCGTAATTTTTAAAACTTCCCAATCATCCAAAAACGTCTCGCCGAGCAAATCCTGGTACGACTGAAAAAGTGCTAAAATGTCGCGTAAACGCGGCACGTCATAGTCGCCTTCCACCGCGCCCGCCTCCGCCATCCGAACGTCATCACGGATAGACTGCGGCGTAATCCCGTCCTTTTTTAAACCCCACACCAGATGCGCCAAGCGCTCCAGCGTAGCCGGCGAAAGCGACCTCCCATCACGTGCAAAAAACTGCAACTCCGCTTTCTCCACGGCTTCCTCAAAAAGCGCCAGACGGTAGCCCTCGGAGACAACCCGCCGTTTTTTCGCATTGCACACATTTTTAAAAACATAGTGCACAAAGCTCTTAAACGTGAAAATCAGCGGTTGCCGCGTCGGCTTGCCGTGCATCCGGTGCATCATGCGGATAATTTCGGACTGCAAAAGCCGCACACGCCGCGCCGTCGGCACTACTATCACCAGCCGGTCCAAATCCTCGTGGCGGCACACAGATTCCAAAAGCGACGACATATCGGTTTCGCGGCACGGCACGCGCGCAGCCAGCGGCGCCTCCTCAAAGCCCGTCCGCTGAATCAGCGTAAAATCCTCGGCATTAATAAACTGCACACTCGGTGCATACGCCGTATTATAAAGTATATGAGCCATCTATGAAAGTAATTTTGAGTGCTTCGTGGTGAGTTTTTAAAAAGCGGAGAGCGCGCCTTTTAAAACCAGGTCGAAACTATTGAAATCTTAGTATTTGCTGCACCACAAAAATGCACAAAAACTTTCAAAAACGCAAGCCATTTTTTAAAAGCAACTCCAATAACACCAACGTTTTAAAAAGACTTATTTTGTTTCCCTCACGTACACCATTCCACCAATTGTGGGCGGTCACCCTTGCCGTCCGGAGAGCCCGTTTTTTTGGAGTTTTAAAAGAACTATTTATTCTCTGGTACAAATTTATTTCCTTTAATTACATAATTTGATTCAATCACAACCGGCTTGCTATTATCACCTTCAAAACCATTTAAAAAATGTCGGTCATACGATGTTTTTAAAAAAATCTTTTCTCCATCAAACTTTTTTACTTCCGTTTGTGAATCCCGTATGCCTCCAAATGCAACGAGTTTAGATGTCATTATTTTTTCTTTAGAATTGTACAGAATCCAAACTATTTCATAGTCATGTGAATCGTATATTCTCTCATATGCCAACAACCAGACATCTTCATTTATTTTATAGCGATACCCCGAAAAAAACATATTTCCCATTAAAGACTTTGAATGCTTCAATTCATTTACAGGATAGAATAATACATCAGAAGCAATATCGTACGGGATTACTTTGGTGCTATCCTGCTTTATAATGTCAATTTTTTGCAGCAATTCTTCTAAACTGTACTCGACAAAATTGTTTTCGAATTTGTCATAATCAAAATTAAAATTCACAATCCACGACCCTTCTGCAAATCGTAGATTATTCTCTTGAGCGTTTGAACACAATGCGATAACAAGAAGCAGTAGAAAGAAATAATGTTTCATAGCAAATTCAGCTTTTAAAACATGAGTTTTTAAAAAAATCCAATTTACACCAAAATCCCCCGCAAAGTAAAACGCCATAAAGCTCTCCCTTTCTAAAAGCAAAAATGCCGTTTTGCACATATGCGAAACGGCGTTATAAATATCTCGTATTTAAGCGCTGACAGCTTTTAAAAACCCAAACGGTAGCTTACCCCTGCCGAAATATTAAACTGAAAATCCTGCTGCGAGAGCTTTTCCTGCGGCGTGTAGAACATCATTGGCGTCGCAGAAATGGAGAATTTATCCGTAAGCGGATATGAAAATCCAAGGCTTGCAATCACGGAATTAATACCAGCAATTGTTGTCTTTTCCAAGCGGCTCCTGCCTGAGAGCAGGTCTTTTAAACGGCGAACACGCGTTGTTTCGATCTCATATGCAGCATAGGTGGCAGACAGCATTGGCGTGATATTCATGCTGCCAATTTTACCCATTGATAATAAAGTTGCGGTAAGATAGTCCGCTTGATCGTCACCAAATGAATGTTCATAGGTGAGATCGAAAATCGTTTTGCCGAAAAGCATACTGCCGCCGAGCGAAACAGAGTTCGACAGTCCAGCCAGCGGATTATTCGTGTCGGAGCCATAGCGATAGTAATTATAGCCGGCCGTCACATCAAACCAGTCCGAGAGCGACAGCGTGTAGTCAAGACCAGCTGAAAAGCTCTGAAACTGTGCTGTTCCCAAAAGCTGCGAAGCACCGAGTGATGCACCAAAACCTGATTCATGTGAAAGATTTAGCGATTGCGCAAAGACAGGATGTCCACTAATGTCAATACCATTCTGCGTCTGCCGCGTACGAATGCCGACACCGGCCAAAAGCGCCCACGGTTCTGGTGCAGCAGCGCTGGGTGGAAGCCCTAACTGCTCCTCAAATTCAGCGATTTCCGGTATATAGACATCCTCCTCATCGTCCTCTTCCAGTTCCTCATAAAGATCATCAAGCGAGTCGGCTTTAAAGCTTCTGCTCATTTCGATATTCTCAAACACATTCGCCCGCACCGGGTACGATCCACCGATTAATAATACTGCGATAATAAAAAAGCGCCCCATTATGGTGAGGCGCTTCCGGTCATTGCTGATTTTCATCAATTCAACCTTTTAAAACTTTATATTCTACGAAGGAATTATTTATTTTTCTTTTCGCTGCGAAGCTCCAGGCGTGTGTCGCTTTTCACTCTGAGACTTTTCTTAAGCGCTTTCATTTGCTCACGCTCAGCTTTCAGTTCAGCTTTTGCCTGATCTTTCGTCATACGGCCAGCCTCGACAGCAGCTTTAATTTCCGCAACACGTGCTTTGCGTTCAGTTTTTAAACGATCCCGAAGCGCGTTAAGTTGCTCTTTCGCCTGATCTTTTGTAATTCGGCCTGCCTCATAGTTATCGCGGATTACCTGCACTTCCGTACGAACGCTTGCCATTCCTTGTGAGTTCTGGCTTTGCCCCTTCACTTCCGTTTGAGTCTGTGTACGGGTTTGCGTCTGCGTAGTAGTTTCAGTCTGGCCTTTTTTTCCGGTTGAAGTTCCGGTTTGAGCGTTTACAGTAGCACCGATAGAAAGACTTGCGATTGCGGCAATAGCTGCCATTTTAAAAGTACGCATTGTACTTACCTCTGTATAATAATGTAGTTGAATTTTGTTTTCTTGTTTCTGTTGTGCTTTTGAGCGAGAAACTTTCAAAAGAGTTTAACCGGTTTGAAAAATTCTTTTAAAAACTTTTCGCTTTATTTTCACATTTGCTGCTTTGAGCTCTAGCTGTTGTAACGGGGTTTAATGCTTTTAAAAATTTTGTAAAAAATTCTTTTAAAACCTTTTAAAGCGCTAACTTTGCTCAATTCAAGACTCAACACTAAACCCTTCTTTACAATGGCGTGGATTTGGCTTTTTATCGCCGGGCTGCTCGAAATCGCCTGGGCGCTCGGTTTAAAATATTCTGAAGGCTTTACAAAATTGTGGCCGAGTGTTTTCACGGCGATTGGAATGATTCTCAGCTACGTCGCCCTTTCGCAGGCAATGAAAACGTTGCCCGTTGGAACGGCATACCCTATTTGGACTGGTATCGGCGCAGTAGGAACGGCAATTTTTGGGATAATTTTATTTAATGAGCCGAGGACAGTGATGAAGATTATTTCAGTGGTCTTTATTGCTGCGGGAATTGTTGGATTGAAAATGAGCGGTGATTAAGTTTTAAAGCGGTCATTGCGAGCATAGCACGGCAATCGCGAATACTTCGGACGCGACAACCTGTATTTGCGATTGCCGCGTCGGAAGACCTCCTCGCAATGACGGAGCGAGATAAATAGTTTTAAAAGAATATACAGGAAAATGTTTACAGGACTCATAGAAGAAATCGGCGCAATCGTATCCGTGCAGCCGCGCGGGGGCGGACGGCGCATCACGGTGAAAGCGTCAAAAATCATGGATGACGTGAAAATTGACGACTCCATTTCCATCAATGGTGCGTGCCAGACGGTGGTGAGCCGCACGGAAACGACGTTTGATGTGGAAGCGGTGGAGGAAACTTTGAAGAAGACGACGCTCGCCTTTTTAAAAAGTGGTGCGCGGGTAAATCTCGAACGGGCGATGCGCTCGGGCGACAGGTTTGGCGGGCATATCGTGCAGGGGCATGTGGACACGACGGGTACGGTACACTCAATAGAAAAGCAGACGATGAGCTGGCTGATATGGATTGAGTTTCCGCGCGAATTTGCGCAGTACATTGTGCCTGTGGGCTCGATTTGCATTGATGGTGTATCCCTGACGGTGGCGCGCATTGAGGGCACGCGGCTGATGGTGTCGGTGATACCGCATACGGTGAGCGTTACCACGCTGAAAGATCTGCATTCCGGCAGCACGGTGAACCTGGAATTTGATATTATCGGCAAGTATGTGGAACGGCTGATGAGCGTTCGGGCTGAAGCTCCGGTGGAGAAGAAGCATTCGCTTGAGGAGATGTTGCGGGGGTATTGAATTTTGATTTTTTAGTTACTCATTGTCGCTTATAATAAGACTGATACTGCTCATGATGAAACTGAGTAAAATACTCGTCATTACCGCTTTTTTAATAAGTGTACCGTTCATTTGTTCAAAATGGGTTTTGAAAGATGCATTCGGGCCAAAGAGCAGGACTGTTGAAATTAAGATTGATGAAAGTATAACTTTAAAATGCATTGAGACATATAAGGCTGACATACATGACGTTTTCTATGACGTTGACTTTACACTTGAAGATAAAACTAGCAGGACATTAAAATTAGGTAGCGGTATATTCGAGGACGAGCATTGGGCTAAACATATTAATTTGCATACCATTGCAGACTGGTTAGTTCTTCCAGTTAACGAGTTTCCTTATGTTAAATTCCTAATGACAAATAAATTAAGTACTATTAAAAAAGACACAATTTTATCGCCTCATAATTTACGTCACGACAGCTTATGGAAAGCGAAATATAACGACATACCAGCATGGACTTATAGCGGGAGTTCAAAAATTGACTCTATTACTAACGATAGAGTTTATGTTAATTATGAGTATCGCATTGGGGATTATCCACCTTTTAAATTTTATTCGCAGACAATTGAATACAGATTAGATACAATAACAGCAAATTTGACAACAGCTAGAGTATTTGAGCGACATGAGAAGCATAACGGCAGTTGACATGGAATGATAGTTTTTTAGAAATAGTTTTTAA
>DASPKH010000005.1:0-10448 GCA_035628175.1 Patescibacteria group bacterium | reverse complement strand
ATGGACATGTCCACGAGCTCCCCGACTTTAAAGCACAGCAGAATTCCCTGCTTTATCCACATGTTTGCGCGCCAGCCACCATCGCCATCGGGTTCAGCTGAACGGATTTCTCCGCAGTTCAGCGCATTTAAAAAACGTTTTAAAATATCACGGATATCTTCTTTATTTGCCAGCGCGTCCGGTAAAAGCGCCGGAAGGTTTGCCATTTGTTCCTGTATTTCGTGTGTCATGTTTTTTACAACTCTTTATAATACCTTATTTTTTAAAAGCAAAATTCAGCATTTTATAGATCAGGCGTGCTGTTGTTAAGTTCGGGTGAGACAAATTTTCCATTGGGGCAAGTTCCACCACGTCAAATCCAACAATTCGCTTTCCCGCCATCACCAACGCGCGGAAGACATCGAGCGTTTCAGAATATAAAAATCCATCTGGTTCGGGTGTTCCCGTTGAAGGCATGATCGCCGGATCGAAATAATCCACGTCGAAGGTTACATACACTTCTTCGCCAAGCGTCTCAACGACCGTCCGCTGCCAATTGGTGCCATGGAGCCCGCGGCGAAGAGCTGAAGCGTAAAAGGTCTTTACGTTATTTTTTTTTATAAATTCAGCTTCCTCACGACACTGCGCTCGAATGCCGACCTGCGTGATTTTTTCCGGTTTTAAAAACTCGGATACGCGTGCGGTAAAGCTGGCATGTGAATATTTACTGCCCTCGTACTCATCGCGCAGATCCGAATGTGCGTCAAAATGCAGCACGCTCATATTTGGATATCTTTTAAAATGTGCGGCAATTGGTGCAGTGGAAATAGAATGTTCACCACCAAGCGTCACGACAAATTTGCCCATGGTTAAAAGCTCGGAAACCTGGTCTTCGATAAGCTGCAAAGCATCGCCATGAATGGCATTTTTAAAATCAATGGGCTCAATCGTTGCAATTCCCTTTTCAAAACACAGTTCGCGGTCAAATTCATCATCGTAAAATTCCACGTATGCACTTGCTTCAAGAATTGCCTGCGGGCCGTATTTTGTACCGCCACCATAGCTCACCGTATGCTCGTAGGGTGCAGAAACAATTGCGATTGCGGAACTTTCGAGCGCGGAGTGCTGTGTTTCAATTGCTAAGAAATTTTCTTCTTTCGGGAGAACATTCATCATAAAATTTCGTATCTACTTTTTAAAACCTGTTTCTTTGTTTATTTTAGCAAAATTCGCGCTTTTGTTATCAATACGCAATGAATTTTAAAAATAATTTTGGTGTTTTACAAACAGTTTATTTCACATTTTTTCATCTTTTAAAACTTTCCTATGGAATTTATCACGGCTGATAATCTCATCAGTCTCCTTACGCTGACGCTCCTGGAAATCGTTCTAGGCATTGACAACATTATTTTTATCTCTATTATTGTCGCACGGCTCCCCGTAGATCAGCAGGATAAAGCACGCAAACTCGGGCTTACACTTGCACTTGTGATGCGGGTAATTCTGCTGATGTTTGTATCATGGATTGCACAGCTCACAAACCCGCTTATCAATATTTTTGGTTTTGAACTCAGTGGACGTGACCTCATCATGCTTGCCGGTGGATTATTCCTCCTGGCTAAAAGCACAATGGAGATCCACAATAAGCTCGAAGGCGAGGAGCACGGGCCGGATGGCAAAGGTAAGGCAACATTTTCAAACATAATCTTCCAGATTATCCTTCTTGATCTTGTGTTCTCTCTTGATTCTGTTATCACGGCGGTCGGCCTTGTAAAAGAACTATGGGTAATGATCACAGCAGTAATGATCTCAATAGGCGTTATGCTTATTTTTGCGAAAGCCATTGGCGAATTTATTGACAGGCACCCAACGGTCAAAATGCTGGCGCTGTCATTCCTGCTGATGGTTGGTATGGTGCTTTTTGCCGAGGGTTTACATTTCCACGTCGAAAAAGGGTATGTCTATACGGCAATGGCATTCTCAATGCTTGTAGAATTTCTCAATATCAGGTTACGCAAAAAATCGAAACCGCCTGTGAATTTACGCCGCGATACCGTTGGTGTGTATGAGGCTAAAGAAAAGTAAGGTGTTCAATACAACAGAAATCCCGGTTTCTTTTAAAAGAACCGGGATTTTTATTATGGTGGATTCTACCGCATGATCTGCACGGGAATTGTTTTTAAAAGCCCGTCGCCGGAAAACGTGACAAAATATATTCCTTCGCCTAAATTCTCGTTTTTAAAAACTACCTGCTGCTCGCCCATTTCCATAAGTTCATCTTTTAAAACTGCGACTTCCTGCCCGAGGATATCGGTGACTGCGAGTTTAATTTTTAAAGGATTTTCGAGTGAAAAACGGATGGTAGTGGAGTTTTTAAAAGGGTTTGGTTCGGCAGAAAGAGAAATATTTTTAAAAGGATTTTCCTGCGCAACACTTGTAAGAACAGTATCAGTCGGAGCGCTACCTGACAGCGCATCAATATTCCATAGCGCAACAGTGCCGTCAGTATGCGCCGTTGCAAAGTGAATGGAATCCGGCGAAACAGCAATGCTCGTCACAGGGCTTTGAAGCTGAATTCTTTTAAAAATATTGGGAATGTCCGGTGTCCAGAGGCGAAGTGTGGAGTCAGTGTGAGCGGAGATGTAGAAGCGGTTTTTAAGATCGGCAGCTAGGGCTGTGGTTTTGGCTATTGATGTACTTACTTTTCCAAGATAATTGCCTTTCGCAGAAAAAATTAGAATTTCGTTATTAACTCCTGATGTAATCACGAGAGAGTCATTATAGGAGAAAGCAACATTATTACTACCTTGACTCCTATACATTGTATCTTGGGTTGTATTACTACCAATATGCATAATAGCACCGTAGGTCGAGTTTAGGGTAAGAAAAAACAACTTCTGCTTCAAAGATGAAACAACGATTTGGTCAATGAAAGGTAAGCCATCACCTAACATGTGTATAAGCTCGAATTTTGCATTGAAGAGACCAACAAAACTTTCTCTCCCAGTTCCAACTTGCTCCCCGTCTGATGGTTTTAAATACCTTATATGTTCGCTTCTATAGCTAACTAGCATTGAATCATTAAGCCAAAAAGATTGAAGATTATTTACGCCTTCACTTACTCGCAAATAACCGTTTGGATCTTTTTTCCGGGGAAAATCAAAAAGATTTAATTTTACAAGAGTATCATTTTTCAGGTCTGCTAGGTAATAAGCAATCGACCTAAACATTGGATTGTGCATATTGATGAGCAGTTTATTTTCATTTGGAGCGAAACTGACAGATGTGATCGCATTATACTGTATATCATGATAAGTTTTAATGCTGTCACCTATTAATGAACCTAAGACTATAACAGAACGACCAGTCCAGCTCCCACTCGCCAGCAACTTCCCATCACCCGAAAAATCCAGACACGTCACACTTCCCGTGTGATACTTCTTACTCCATACAGGTTCCTGCGCAAAGGCGTGAGTAGCAGATAGGAAAATAGCCAGAAAGATTAAAAGAATTTTCATGGTGCGTAACTCCTAAAAAGAGTTTTAAAAAGAGCGTGGATTTCATGGCAACTTAGCATTTTTGCGCCACTTTTCAAACTGTTTGTAAAAAGTGGTAATTTGGAGTTTCTTTTTAAAAACGAAATCATTTAAAGCTTTTAAAACCAGATGACAGAACCTATAAAACTCACGCAATATAGCCACGGCGCCGGCTGCGGCTGCAAAATTTCTCCCAAGGTATTAGACACGATTTTAAAAAGCAATGAAGCGGCTCCGATGCCGGATGAGCGCCTTCTTGTAGGCAATCACTCGCGCGATGACGCAGCTGTCTACGATCTACAGAATGGAACGGCGCTTATCTCAACGACGGATTTTTTTATGCCGATCGTAGATGACCCGTTTGAATTCGGACGCATCGCCTCGGCTAATGCTATCAGCGACGTGTACGCCATGGGCGGCAAACCTGTTCTGGCGATTGCGATCCTCGGCTGGCCGATAGATAAACTCCCGCCGGAAGTGGCGCAGCGCGTAATCGAGGGTAGTCGCTCGATTTGCCGCGAGGCGGGAATTATGCTTGCAGGTGGACATTCCATTGACAGCCCGGAGCCGATCTTTGGGCTGGCGGTGAACGGCCTTGTGCCGATTGAGAACTTAAAACAGAATAATACCGCCGAGGAGGGCAATGTGCTTTTCCTCACGAAGCCGCTTGGCATCGGCATTCTGACCACGGCTGAAAAGAAAGGGCTCCTTCGCGATGAGGACAAAGGCCTGGCAGCAGAATGGATGATGAAGCTCAATAAAATCGGCGAAAAGCTTGGCGCGTTACAAGGCGTTCGTGCCATGACAGACGTGACGGGTTTCGGTCTAATGGGGCACCTGAGCGAGATGTGCGAAGGCAGCAACCTGAGCGCAGAAATTTCTTTTAAAAACGTACCGAAGTTTACAAACCTGGATTATTACCTTGAGAAAAAATCAACACCGGGCGGTACAGCGCGAAACTTTGATTCTTACGGCCATAAGATCGCTGAGCTAACTCCTGATCAGAAAAGTATTCTATGTGATCCGCAGACGAGCGGTGGTCTGCTTTTGGCAGTAGCGCCGGAAAGCATCCAGGAAGTGGAAGAACTTTTTAAAAACAGCGGTTTGGGAGACTTTTTAAAACCTATCGGCGTTTTAAAAACACGCGGTGAAAAGCTGGTTGAGATCCTGTAGCTCGCGCGACTTTTGCATTACAATTTTTAAAAAGATATGAAAAAGCTTCTCTGCCTTTTGGCAATTATTTCAGTCAGCATTTTCGGCGCCTGCTCTGACGACAGCGCCATCATTGTGGACCCGCCTCTGGAGAACAGATTCTATCCGCTTTCCACAACTGCCTTCAGCGAATTCCGCACGGTGGTGCTTGGTGAGAATAATACAGAACTTACGGCATCGGAGGAAATTATAACGCGGAGCTGGAGCAATGGCGGGACTTTTTTCGGAGCAAGCGGCAGACGCGAATTCACCACATATAACGACGGCACCATTGATACCGGCTATGTATCAAACGTTAACAACATGGTGCATTGGCACCAGTCACCCTTTGAGCTTCCGGGCCTTGCGGCGAACCGCATTATGCCTGAGTGGGTGAAAATAGCGGATTTCGGGAATACCACCGGCTGGACTATACTGAATGATTCTTTAAAGGGATTGCGCTTTGAGGCCGATACGAACTGGAGATTCAACGGATTAGTAACCAAAACGGCTTTGAAAGGCGGAATGGTGAATGTAGTGTATGGAAATAATGAAACAGTTTCAGCACGTGAATTTACCTATGTTACAACCTTTAACGGAACTGTTGTCCTCGATAGCCTGAGCACTGCCCCACTTCAATTCATGCTGCATGAGCGGACGTATTTTGCTGAGAATATCGGCCTTGTGAAGTATGAGCAGGATTTTACAAATGTAGAAATCATGTCGGAGCGTTATCCTGTGTATGGGTATAGAATTGAGCTGATTCGTCGTGGTGTGAGGTAGTTTTAAAAGATCGTTCCTGATACTAACTGTAAAAGCGTAGGCAAAAGAGAAATCTTCCTACGCTTTTGCTTTTAAAAAGCTTTTTAAAAGAAATTTGGTAATTTTGAAGTCTGAAATCTTTAAAAGCTGCAAACTCACAACTTCCTCCTACATTTTGAAAAAGGAAAAGATTATGTTTAATGGCATTCCGCGTTTTACATTGCCTGCGAATGAACCGATTAAAAGCTATACGCCGTCAAGCCCTGAGCGCATAGAACTGATGGAGCGCGTTCGTGCAATGAAGTCAGAAACAATTGAAATTCCGCTCTATATCGGCGGCGAAAAAATCTACACGGGCGACACAATAGACATTCTCTGCCCGTATGACCATAAAACTGTTCTGGCGCGCGCGCATCAGGGCACACGCGCGCATTATGAACAGGCGATCGAGAACGCCCTTGAATCGCAAAAAGAATGGGCGAAAATGCCATGGCACGAGCGAGCAGGAGTTTTCATGCGTGCGGCGGAGCTCCTTGCAGGGCCGTGGCGCGCAACGCTTAATGGCGCAACAATGCTGGGCCAGAGCAAAAATGCATTTCAGGCGGAAATTGACTCGGCATGCGAGCTCATTGATTTTTTCCGATTCAATGTGTATTACATGCAGGAGATTTACAAAGAGCAGCCACCGCACTCGCCTACCGGGATTTGGAATAAGCTGGAATATCGCCCATTAGAAGGTTTTGTGTATGCTGTGACACCGTTTAATTTTACGGCAATTGCGGGCAATCTTCCGTCGGCTCCGGCTATGCTTGGCAACGTAGCGCTGTGGAAACCTTCAACAAAAGCTCTTTATTCTGCATATTACCTTATGGAGCTTTTCAAAGAAGCAGGCCTGCCAGATGGTGTGATCAATATGGTCATTGGTAGCCCGAAAGAAATTTCCGATGTTGCTTTTCGCCACAAATATTTTGCAGGCATCCACTACACTGGCTCGACCGAAGTTTTCAATGGAATGTGGAAGACAATCGGCGAAAATGTGGGCAATTACCACTCCTACCCACGTATCGTGGGCGAAACAGGTGGTAAAGATTTTGTCTTTATGCACAATAGCGCAAATGCGGACGAAGTGGCTACAGCACTTGTTCGTGGCGCGTTTGAATACCAGGGGCAGAAATGTTCTGCGGCCTCACGCGCGTATATCCCCGAGTCAAAGTGGGATGCTGTTCGTGAAACGATGCTGACGCAGCTTGCTGATATCAAGGTTGGTTCCCCGGAAGACTTCACGAATTTCGTGAATGCGGTGATCGACAAGGGAGCTTTTAAAAGCATCGCGGGTTATATCGATTATGTAAAAGAAAATTCTAAAGATGCAGAGATCATTTTCGGTGGCGGCTATGATGATTCTGTCGGATATTTTATCGAGCCAACGGTAATTCTCGCAAAAAATCCGTCTTTTAAAACAATGTGCGAAGAGATCTTTGGACCGGTTTTGACAATCCATGTTTATCCTGATGCGGATTTTGAAAAAACACTGGAGTTGTGCGATAAAACTTCGCCGTACGCTCTCACCGGCGCAATTTTTGCAAAAGACCGCGGCGTAATTTTAAAAATGACAGACGCACTTGTGAATGCAGCGGGCAATTTCTATGTGAACGACAAGCCAACAGGTGCCGTTGTTGGTCAGCAGCCATTTGGGGGGGCTCGTGCTTCGGGTACAAACGATAAAGCGGGAAGCCATCTAAACCTTCTACGCTGGGTGTCGGCGCGCACGATCAAGGAAAATTACAATCCACCGGTACAATATCAGTATCCGTTTATGAAGCCGGATCGCAACCAAGAAGGCGAGTCAACAGAAGGTGGGATTTAATATTTTTAATGAGTTTTAAGAACTCTCTTTAGAAAGGTAGCAGGATTATTCCTGCTGCCTTTTTTATTAAAGTGTGGTTTTAAAATTTCCGTATAATCTTTTAAAAATCGGGTTTTTCCTGCCATTAGAAGCCCTTCAATATTACTTTATCGTAACACAACAATTCTTTACATTTCCGAAAACTGCATAGCTATAATTTTGCGCACAGCTACGAAAAAATACGTATACAGAGTTGCAAATATAGTTTTTAAAAATCACCATTATCATTATGCAGTTTATTCGTGACATCAGCATAGGTCGAAAACTAGCCGGCCTGCTCTTCATCAATGCCCTCCTTTTTGCTATTTCAGCAATTATTGGTATCACTACCTCTACCACCATGGCGACGAATAGTTCTGCCATGTATAGCGGACAATTGACGCCACTTACCTACATTAATGACGCCCGCACGGCTTTCCTGGAGGCACGCGTGAATATGCGCGAGGCATATATTGCAAACGACACGGCAACGGCTATGCAGAAACTCCGCAATGCGCAGCAAAGTATCCATAAGTCTGAGACCAGTATGGCAAAATTTGCGGCTACGCTTCGTAGCGATATGCCGATCCGTAAGAAAGCGTACAACGACTTTTTAAAAGATATTGAAGATTTTAAAACTATCGGAGCTGATGTAACAGATGCTCTGATCTGGGAAGACAAGGGTAAGGCACATGAACTCCTCATGTATTACTGTCCGATCACATCAGACAAAATTCTCGCCGAATTTGAGAAAATTATTGCCACACAGAAAGCCAATGCTCATCGTGCAGATGCTTCGAATGCCAGAACTGCTTCTAACAGCTTCTTGATACTTTTGTCAGTTAGCGGCATTGGTCTGGGTCTGCTCATTAGTGGAGGAATTATTATTTCGCGCCTTATCAGCGAACCTGTCATTTTACTCAGTGAAGCAGCAGCCAAAGTGGGAAATGGTAATTATAATGCAGTAGTGAATATTGCCCAGCAGGATGAATTGGGCAGGCTGAGCCTTGCTTTCAACGCTATGACTGAAAAAATCCGGATGGCTCAAGAAGAATCCCAGGACCAGCAGGAATATTTACAGCGGAATTTTGCTCGCCTGCATAACCAGATGCAGCGTTTTGCAAAAGGCGATCTTACCGTTTATGCAGAGGCAGAGCGCGATGATGTAGTGGGAGATCTTTTAAAAGGTTTTAATGCATCAGTAGCAAATCTTCGGGCTATGCTTTTAAAACTCTCCGAAGCAGCAGCCACTTCAGCAGGAGCGGCCACTCAGATCAGGAAAGCCGCAGCAGAAATAGCTACAGGCGCTAAAGATCAGTCACAGCAAACAATCGATGCCGCTGCAGCTGTTGAAGAGATGGTGCACACGATTCTTAGTAATGCTCAAAGCGCCGGACATGCAGCAAAAGTAGCCGCTGAAAATCGGGCCGTTGCGCAAAGCGGAGGAAAAATAATGGATCAAACCACGCATATGATTCGCGAAATTTCGGCTGTAGTGCAAGACAGCGCAAAGAAAATTGAGCAATTGGGCAATAGCAGCAATGAGATCGGTGCAATAGTCTCGGTCATAGACGACATTGCAGACCAGACAAACCTCCTCGCCCTTAATGCAGCGATAGAAGCCGCCCGAGCAGGAGAGCACGGTCGGGGATTTGCTGTGGTAGCCGATGAAGTTCGCAAGCTGGCCGAACGCACTACTATTGCTACAAAGCAAATTGCCGTGATGATAAAGGGTATTCAAAGAGAAACTTCAGATGTAGTGGTGAGCATGAACAAAGGAAGCTCGGCTGTCTCCTCTGGTATTGAATTAACCGATAAAGCAGACGATATTTTAAAACATATCCTGCAAAGCTCGCAGGAGGTATTTAATAATGTAACACAGATAGCTGTTGCCAGCGAAGAGCAGTCTGCTACTAGCGAGCAAATTGCGCGCTCCGTAAGCCTGATATCCGATGTCGCCACGCAGTCAGCCGTTGGTATAGAGCAGATAGCACGCTCTGCCAATGAGCTCAGCTACATGACAGACAATATCAATGATTTGATTGCGCAGTTTAAAATTTTAGAATTTGATGCTAACCATCGATCTCTACATCAGACAGGTATTTCTCTACATCACCTTCCCCACCTTCGTCTCATGAATGTTGAGCGACATAAAGTTTTACAATAGTCTTAAAGACTATTTTCTAAAAGGCGGCGGGAATACTTCTGCTGCTTTTTTGTTTTTTAAAACCGTTATGCGGAATCAATTCGTAGATACTTTTCGTTATTGATATTGATCTATTCATATTTCTTTTAATATTATGCCTGTTAGAACTGCCGACGACGACCAGCTGCGCCATCTTATTTATTCGCATGATTATGCTGTGATAAAATACACATCACCGACGTGCGAGGTTTGCCAGGCGCTTGGGCCCCATTACCATGATCTTTCTGAACAAGGTAAGTATAGCAATTTTCTTTTTTTAAAAATTGATGCAGAAGAGAACCCAATAGCTAAGCAATTCCTGGCTGAGCGCGCTACACCACTAATGGTGACGTATAAACATGCTACTGTGCTGGAGGCTGATACAGTCTATACTATTGAGGACATGGTCAAGATGCTGGATAAGCTTATGGCAGTTTCACAGGCTGAGGCGTAGCTTTTAAAAAGAAGGTACAATGACCTCATCTCATCTCTTCCCAGAGATTATCAACCAATACATATTACACCAGAAAAAACTATGCACTGATTCCGCAGACGATCACACTATTCTACAAAACCGTGAGGACGGCCTGTGAAGAAAGCTTGCAAAACGAAGAAATTCTCGTATATACCTACCCTACATAAACAGGGTGACATCCGCTAGCGCAGGAATAATATATAAAGTATTCTTCATATAAAGTATTCTTCACTTCTGAAATTGAAAAAAAGTAGAGATTAATTTTCTGAAGACATTCATTCTACTTTTCCTGAGTTTAAAACGCATTTTTATCACAAACTACTTTATGCAAATTGAGTCTCTTGTCTCTTTCCCAGATTATACTTATTAAACGAAAAAGCAGTGGAACATTCTGCTGCTTTTTCAAATTAAAAAAACTATTTCACCTGTTTTTAC
>DASPKH010000004.1:0-3657 GCA_035628175.1 Patescibacteria group bacterium | reverse complement strand
GATCTTCACTGCACTTTTTTACAATCAGTCGCTTGGGCTTAATCTTTTCATTTTTGAAACGCTGATACTGACCGCACTACTCGTGCGGAATGACATTTGTTTGAAAAGCAAAAATACTGTCACAGTTTTTCTTGGAACGTTTCTCACCGCAGCGTTTGTCGTGCTGAATTATTCATGGCCGGCAATTCTCGTGAATTTCCTGTCGTTTTACATGCTCATCGGCATCCTGATTTATCCCGAAACACGTTCGCTCATCAATGCTTTTCGGCTGTCGAATTTCAACATTTTTCGCTCACAGATTCGCTTTTTAAAAGAGCTGCACAGGTGAAAATTTCGCGTTTCAGCACACATTCGCTTGCAAGAAAAATCCAGCTTGTGCTTATTCCGCTTCTTATTATTGGGGCTTTTATCGCCATTTATAAGGCGTCCAACTCGGCGTTTGAGTATTATCTTGATATGACTGGAACGCTCATTTCTGAGGCATTCAGCACATTTTCCTCGGCGCTTGATTTTCAGCTTGTCGCGCTGTATATTCTCGGACTTGCTATTTGCGCGTTTGTTTTTATGAAAGTGCGAAATCAGAAAGTGGTGAATGTTGATGCAAATACGGACGAAAATCTGCGGCGTAGAAAGTCAGATAATGCACCAACATTTTTCACTGTTACAACAAAACATTTTAAAACCACAGCTTTAAAAAACGAACTGACATCAGCAATTTTCCTGCTGACGGTTTTAAACGTCCTGATTTTTTTCGTGAATGCGCTCGATATTTACCACGTCTGGTTCAATTTTGAATTTAACCAGCAGGATTTAAAACGGTTTGTGCACGAAGGCACGTATTTGCTAATTTTGTCCATCATGATTTCCATTGGAATCACGCTTTTCTACTTTCGCGGGAACCTGAACTTTTTTAAAAACAACCGCCTGCTGCTATTGCTCAGCTACGCGTGGCTTTTTCAAAATGTGGTGCTGACGTTTTCGGTCGCGGTCAGGAATTTCTGGTACATCAATTATTACGCGCTGGCGTATAAGCGCATCGGCGTTTTGTTTTTCCTGGTGCTGACGCTGTACGGCATTTTTACGGTCATTCAGAAAATTCGCCAGCGAAAAAACACGGCGTACCTGCTGCGCGCGAATAGCTTTGCGCTGTATATCACGCTGGTTTCCGTTACAGCGTTTGACTGGGATACAATCATTGCAAAATTCAATTTCAATAATTTTACAAAGTCGTATGTGGATCTGCTTTTTATGGCTGAATTCGCCGATAAAGCACTTCCGTATCTCGACAAATCTGATGCAGACTTAGCAGCAATTGAAAAAGTGCAAACAGAAAAGTTCGCGTTCGTACCCAGATTTATGGAATATGATGAATATCAGAAGATTATCCAGAGCAGGAAGAAATCTTTTAAGGGCAAATGGGAAACAAAAGGCATTCTGTCGTGGAATCTACCGGAGAGCCGTGCATACGAAATGTTAAAAACTAAATAATCTTACAACGGAAGAAGCCGAAAGACACAACATCTTTCGGCTTTACTGTTAAGCTTCACAAATTATTTATAAAATGCTACACTCGCAAACGTAACAGCCGATTCAGTTTCCTTTTCATTCCACTGTTTGTACTGCAGCACTTCAGCTTTTGAAGGTTTTAAGGCTTCAAGCATAGTGTAGAGGGGCGGAAGGCCGCAGATACGGCGCTCATCACCAATAGCTGCAATTTTGTTGAAGAAGCTTTCTGCATCTACTTCCCTAAGCGAATCCAGTAATTCTTCGTCTTCTGCTCTTACCATTTCAAGCATTGTTTCAGCCGGAAATTCATCGCCAAATTTTTTGCCGATGTGCGCCAGATCACCGCTTGCTATCCAGACAGATTTTCGTCCTGATGCAACAACCACTTCTTTCAAAACGCGGGCAAATTCACGGACTTTTTCATCCTCACGTGGACTCTGCTCTTCATCGACGAAATTATTAAAAGACGTAACAAGGATAGGCAAAACAGTGAAGTTTTTATCTTTTAAAAGATGTTTTAAAAAGACAAACTGAAATTCAAGGGAGTGCTCAGGCTTGTGCGCGATGTCGTTAGGCGTTGGTTTAAAAGGAAGCGCCTCCCGGATTTTATGAATCAGCTCCCGGTCAGTCTTAACAATTCCAAGCGGAGTTTCAAAATCTTTTTCAGTAAGGATATACTGATCCTGCCAGCCGTAATGCGATGTGCCGATAACGACAAAAAGATCAGCATCTGTATTTTTTATGGCATGATATGCCGGAGCATATGTTTCGGCACCCACGCGTAAGTCTATGTGCGGAATAAGCGCACCAACTGCGTTGCCGGAGATATTTGACGTATCAACATTTTTTAAAACCTTGTCCAGAAATGCCGTGAGCTTTTCCGGTTCTTTCGGATAGGATGAACCCGCGCAGGCAGCTTTACGCACAGGCATATGGTTAAACTCCTGCTCCAGGCGTAATTTCCGGTCGAAATAGAGGGCACTTTCGAGGTAGCCCATGAGGTCGAGATTAACAATAAATTCTTCGAGGTTTTGCGCATCCACAGTAGCGCCAAGCTCCTCAAGGGCTTTTTGCTGAATCTCCTCGATAGTGGATGTGCCATCAAGCAATTCCAGGATCGCCCAGGCTGAAACCGGAATAGCGATCGGCTCCTCGGCATAACCGTAGGAATCGCGTAAAATAAGCATTTGATCGGCTGCTTCACCTGTTGTGATTATATCAATATCACGTCTCAGGCGCGGCACGACTTGTGTAAATGACACTGGAAGCGTTCTCAATTTTTTTAAAAGTTTACTTTAAGTTAAACTTCTTTTTCATATGGCTCATAACAAAAATCATCGCTATTCCGGCAACAAAGATTATTCCAGCCGCTAGTAAGAAATACCACGTTCCTGTCACGAAGTATGCTATTAAAAACGCCAACGCAGCTACAAAATTAGCGCCTGACGACATTATTGTTCCAGTAGCAATATTTGATGATTTTTTTTTAGATTTAGCCATAGAAGAAGTTATAATGATATCGGTTAACTAAACATTGAGAAACAGATGAAAAGTTTCGTAGACTTTTAAAAACAGGTTTTCGACATTGCTCTGAAAACATAAAGGTCACCCCCGCAACAGCGGGAATGACTTTTACTTACTCTAACAACTTATTTATCGTAGCGCGCTTTCCAATGCCGTGCGGGCATCGGTCTTTTCGTCCCGGTATTTTACGATCATTGGTGTGGCCATAGAAAGTCCGTGCTCTTCTCCAAAAACTGATTTTACTCTCCGCGCACCCGCTACGACGACAGCGCCTTCTGGAATTTCAAGCGGGTTTTCAGTCGTTGAGCGAATGATTTTTTCATTCACAAGATCGTATACCGGTGTTGAAGCATTTAAAATTACTCCTGAACCAAGAACCGCGCGTTTGCGGATAAGCACGCCTTCGTACACACCACAATTGCCGCCGATCATTACGTCGTCTTCGACGATAACAGGACGCGCGCCGGCTGGCTCCAATACGCCGCCGATCTGTGCTGCTGCGCTCAGGTGAACGCGCTTGCCAATCTGTGCGCAGGTACCAACAAGCGCATGCGAGTCAATCATCGTTCCTTCATCCACATACGCTCCGATATTTACATACATTGGAGGCATGCAGATTACGCCTTT
>DASPKH010000003.1:0-3482 GCA_035628175.1 Patescibacteria group bacterium | reverse complement strand
ATTCCTAGCGAGTGAGCGACAGCAACCGCTGCCAGTGCATTTTTAATATTATGTCGTCCTGGAATATTCAGCGTTAGCTCACCAATTGCCTTGCCATGAATGTAAATCGTAGAATGCGAGGAAAGGTTTTTAAAAGTGATGTGTCGCGCGCGAACATCCGCGTGGGGAGAAAGGCCATAGGTCAAAATGCGTTTTTTGATGCGCGGCAGAATATCGCGTACGCCTTTGTCGTCAATACACGCCACTACAAGCCCATAAAACGGCACTTTATTGGCAAATTCCACGAACGCATTTTTAATATCGTCCAGCCCGGTGTAGATATCGAGATGATCTTCTTCAACATTCGTGATTACTGCGATGGTTGGCTGCAATTGTAAAAAAGAACGGTCGAATTCATCAGCTTCCACTACTGTCCAGTCGCCTGCGCCTAGCCGTGCATTGCTTCCACCTAAGCCACGCAGTTTTCCACCGACAATTACCGTCGGGTCAATTCCTGCTTTCATCATCACAAGCGCACTCATTGAGGTCGTCGTCGTTTTTCCGTGGGTACCGGCAACTCCGAGGCAATACGTTAATCGCGCAACTTCGGCTAGCATTTCGGCGCGGCGTATCGTCGGGATTTTTTTTGCAATAGCTGCGCGCATTTCAGGATTATCCATTTGCTTTACAGCGCTGGAATACACAACAACATCAGCGCCCTCCACATTTTTTTCGTCGTGGCCGATGTGGATAGTTGCTCCTAGCTTTGCCAGGTGATCTGTTACCTCCGACTGCGAAAGATCAGAACCGCTGATCTTAAAACCCTGGCTTAGGAGAATTTCGGCGATCCCGCTCATGCCAATGCCGCCGATGCCGATGAAATGAAGTCGTTTGACTGATGAAAACATATCTTTTAAAAGAGTAATCTTGGGAAAATATCGGATTTAAGTTTTGTTTTAAAAACAGATTTTGAAAGTTTCTTAAAGATAAAATTCGGGTACGCGGTCCTTAAAAATATCATTTTCCGCATTGAACGACTTATCGCGTGTTCTTAAAGGTTCTATTTCTGCTGTAATTTCTTCTTCGCTTTCAGCTCCTGCCATAGCCATCGCCGATCCATTATATGCATAGATCGCTGATTTCCCTTTAAAAAGCAGTTCCTCGTCGTCGCGCTTTTCTGTTCCTATCCTATTGGCAACGGCGAGATATACTTTATTTTCAAGTGCGCGGGCAGGCATTGCGATGTGCCAGACGTCCGTCACAAGATTCGACGGGCAGACAATAATGTCCGCCTTAAGCAGCCCCAGAGTACGTGATGCCTCAGGGAAACGCCAGTCGTAGCAAATCATTGGCCCGATGCGAACGCCGTGAGAATCATCTTCCACAACAAAAAAACCTGTATCACCCGCATCAAAACAGTATTTTTCTTTGTAAAACAGATGCGTTTTGCGGTATACGCGCGTTTTTAAAACGTCCGGTAAAGCTATAACACACGAATTGAATAATTTATCACCCATGCTTTCGGCAAAACCGCAAACAATAATTTTTTTCTGATCTGCTGCTTTCTGCTGGATACTTTTTAAAAACTCCCCGCCCTGTGCTTCAGCCACATCCCGAACTTCATCGCGGGAAGTGAAAAAATATCCGCTCGTGGCAAGTTCAGGAAAAACAAGGATATCAGAAACCGAACTATCTATCTTTTTAAAAATATACTCAATATTCACCTCTTTATCCTTCAGACGCGGCGCAAACTGGAAACAGGAAACGGTTAATTTTTCGCTTTGTGACATTGAAAAATCTTTAAAAGTGTTTTAAAAGAATTTAAAAAGGAATTCCCACATTCACAAGCTGGATGGTTCGCACTACTTCTCCACCCTCGCCTGTCGGCAATATTGGCTCCAGGGGTTTTAAAAGCACATCCTGATACCGCCAGATCACATATGCAAACGTTGAACCAATAAGCGTTCCCACGGTCACATCCGAAGGATAATGCAATCCGAGATGCATCCGGCTAAAATTAGTAGCGGCAACAAATGCGATAGACGGTACTACAACATACCATTTCGGGTATTGCAATGAAACCATCGTAAGGATGCACGCGCTGCCTGCTGCATGACCTGAAGGAAATGATTTAAAAGGGTCTTCCGCCCGTGTAATGATGCAATCGGGATAAGCAATATATGGTCTCTGCCTGTCTGTAAAATGTTTTACAAGCGCTACAAATCCATATGTTGCAGCTTCTGAGGCAAGGATCAGCGCAGAAGTTTCTGTTAATTTCCTGTCATTTAAAATGTTGCCGTAGGCCAGAAAAACCACCGGCGCACCAAGCGTTACCGGGTAAAGCATGTCGCTGACAATTTCCGTAGCGCGTGTCAGCCCGGGATTATTAATTATATTGACCGACCGGACAAGGGCTGCGTCTAGCGGGAGCGAATCACAAATATTATATGAAACCGTTGCGCTATCGGGCATCTGCACATCCGGAAACTGCGCAAAACCAGATGCTGAGCCAAAACTGAAAAGAAGTATAATCGTTAAAAAACCTTTTCGCATACGCCCTACACTTTCGAGAATCATCCCGTTTTAAAAATTCACAGTATTTTAAAAACGCAAATATACTTTTAAAACTCAACTCCTGAATGAAATTTCACTCATTTTAAAACTTAAAACGGTTTTTAAAGGTTTTAAAGTTCAATTTCCGTAAATTCGCAGCTTATTCAATATTAATACGAAGAAAATATGAGCGTACACATTGCCGTTGTCGGTGCTACAGGGCTTGTCGGTCAGACAATGCTGAAAGTGCTGAAAGAACATGATTTCCCCGTTCATAGGCTTACACTTCTGGCTTCAAAGCGTTCCGCTGGTAAGAAAATCAATTTCAACGGGCAGGAGTATGAGGTGCAAGAGCTGACTAAAGACTCTTTTAAAGGAATTGACATTGCGCTTTTTTCGGCGGGCAGCGGACCGAGCAAGGAATTCGCTCCCTATGCAGCAGCAGCAGGCTGTGTGGTTGTAGATAACTCCAGCGCGTGGAGAATGCACCCGGAAGTGCCGCTCGTGGTGCCGGAAGTGAACGCTCACGCAATTGACCTGCATAAAGGAATTATCGCAAACCCGAACTGCTCAACGATCCAGCTTGTGGTGGCTTTAAAACCGCTTCATGATAAGTATGTTTTGAAACGCGTAATTGTTTCTACATATCAGTCCATCAGCGGTGCCGGCCAGACGGGTGTTGACCAGCTCATGGGAGAACTTGCCGGAACGGCTAAAGAAACGCCATACCCGCATCCTATCGCGTTTAACACGATGTTCCACCCGATTGCCGAATATGACGGTTTCTCTGAAGAAGAGATCAAAGTGAAGAACGAAACACGAAAAATTATGGAAATTCCCGATCTTCGCGTTGCCGTTACGTGTGTGCGTCTGCCAATTCTCGGGGGCCATGGTGAATCGGTGAATATTGAAACCGAACATCCTTTTACACCCCGAGAACTTCGGGATAC
>DASPKH010000002.1:0-5622 GCA_035628175.1 Patescibacteria group bacterium | reverse complement strand
TACAGCAAGCTTGATCGCTGTAGCTCTTGTCATTGCCTTTATGCTTCTTTACTATCGCACAGGCGGATTGGCTGCTAATATCGCAGTTGTTGTGAACGTTCTTTTAATGATTGGTCTTCTTGCTGGATTTAATGGAACGCTTACCCTTCCAGGGATTGCAGGGATCATTCTGACAATAGGTATGGCCGTTGATGCGAATATCATTATTTACGAGCGCATACGTGAGGAACTGGCTACGGGTAAGACATTACGCGCTGCAATTGACTCCGGTTACAGTATGTCATTGAGTGCTATTATTGACTCAAATATTACTACATTCATAACAGGCCTTATTCTTTATCTTTTAGGAACAGGACCAATCCAGGGATTTGCTCTTACGCTTATGATCGGTATTGGAACAACACTTTTCACTGGTATTTTTGTATCACGCGCAATTATCGAGCTTATGATGGCAAATGGTGCAACTTCACTTAATTTTGGTCAACCATCTAACACAAGCGCAGCCCGCGCATGATCTGAAAGAGGAAAATAACAATGAATTTCTTTGGAAAAACAAATATTGATTTTCTTGGTAAGCGTCGTACTTGGTTCATGGTTTCGATCATTGTCTGTGCTATTAGCCTTATGCTTCCTTTTTTGGGAGTTAAGTTCGGCATTGATTTTACAGGTGGTACAGAAGCAGGAGTAGCTTTTCAACGCCCCGTAGAAACCCAAGAAGTACGTGAAGCAATGCAACAGGCAGGTTTTGGTGGAAGCGAGATTAAAGACTACGGACAGCCGGGTCAATATCTTATACGTGTAGGAACTGCCGCAGATGCTCCAGAGCGTATCATGAACGGTCTTAAGATGGCTTTTCCCGATAACACTGTTACCATCTTAAAAATGGATAAAATTGGCCCCAAGGTAGGATCAGAACTCCGCAGTCAAGCACTCTTAGCTGTGGCACTTTCGATAATTGCGATTTTATTATATGTGGCATTCCGCTTCGAGTTTGTTTACGGGCTTGGTGCTATCGTGGCAATTCTTCATGATGTCACTGTAGCTATCGGTGCAGTTGTTCTTGTGCAGAAGCTAAATCTATTTAATTTGGATGTGGATCAGTCTGTAGTTGCTGCGCTCCTGACAGTTATCGGTTTCTCCATTAACGATACCGTAATTATCTTTGACCGTATTCGTGAGAATAAGGAAAAGCATAAGAATATGCAGTTTATTCCTCTGATGAATCTGAGCATTAATGAAACACTTAGCCGCACTATTAATACAGTATTGACTGTAGTGATGGTTCTTTTGGTTATGGTACTATTCGGTGGCGAGGTTCTGCGGGGCTTTTCATTCGTTATGTTGGTTGGTATTATTACTGGATCTTATTCATCTATTTACATCTCGAGTGCGTTTGTAGTGTGGTATCTTGAGCATGTAAGAAAGGTGAATGTCGAAGGCCGCAGTGCAAGTTCAATCGAAGATAAAAGTGTAAACCGTGCAGTACGTGTTTAAAAAAACCCACAAATGTTTTTAAAGGTTTTAAAAGTGGAAAATTCAACAGCACAATCAGGTAAAACCGAAACTATCATTTTAAAAGAACAGGTGCTGGGTGGCACTGAAGCAATGGCATTTACCTCCCAGCTCCGCGAAATTGCGGACAAAGGCATCCGGTGCGTAATTATTGACATGAGCCGCGTAGAGATAATGAACAGTTCCGGACTCGGAATGTTAGTCAGTGGCCTGAGCACGATGCGGAAGTTCGGCGGTATGATCAAATTCGCATCCGTACCGCAAAAGGTGCAACATCTTTTAAAAATGACGCACCTGGACACTGTCTTTGAAACATATGCGACGCCGGAAGAGGCTGCTGCAAGTTTTTCATAATTTTATCATTCCTTTTAAACACTTTTAAAGCGTAATATGCTTTTAACGTAATAAATCGGGATAATCGCCGTATATTTGCTCCGGTTCTTTTAAAAGGAACCGGAGCTTTTTTTTGTTAGTCGTTGTACAAAAATTCTTTTTAAATGTCATGAGCGTACGAGTCGTAGTTGGAGCCCAGTGGGGAGATGAGGGCAAAGGTAAAATTGTCGACCTTTTAAGCGAAAATATTGATATAGTGGCGCGCTACCAGGGCGGCGCAAATGCCGGTCATACAATCGTCATCGGCGGAAAGAAAACTGTCCTTCACCTTATCCCCTCGGGAATTCTCCATCCGCATGTACAGTGCATTATTGGCAATGGCGTAGTGATCGATCCGGTTGCGCTGATGGACGAGATCCGTATGCTGGAGGCCTCGGGCATTCAGGTAGAAGGCCGCCTTTTCATCAGCCACAAAGCACACCTCATCATGCCGTACCACAAAATGCTTGATACAGCCCGTGAAGAGCAGTCGGCGGCCGGTCAGGCAATTGGCACTACCGGGCGTGGTATTGGCCCGGCGTATATTGATAAATTCAGCCGCGTCGGCATTCGTATCGTAGATCTGCTTGACAAGAAAACATTTGAAGAGAAACTCCGAAAAAACATTGAAGAGAAGAATACTCTTTTAAAAAAGATCTATGGCCGCGACGAGCTGAACGTAGAGCAGATCGTCAATGAATATCTTGAGTTCGATAAGCTGATTGACCCGTATATCACTGATACAACGACCCTTTTAAATAATGAGATCGCTGCAGGGAAACGTGTTCTTGTGGAAGGTGCTCAAGGTGCACTGCTTGATGTGGATCATGGTACGTATCCATTTGTGACAAGCTCCAATCCGACAAGCGGCGGAGCTCTTACCGGACTTGGCATCTCGCCAATGAGCGTACGAAGCATTATGGGCGTGGTAAAAGCATATTCCACGCGCGTTGGTAATGGGCCCTTCCCAACTGAGCTTCACGATGAAACAGGCGAGAAGCTTCGCAAGGAAGGTGCAGAATTTGGCGCTACAACCGGGCGCCCGCGTCGCTGTGGCTGGCTGGACCTCGTTGCTTTAAAATATTCTGTAATGATAAATGGAATTACCGAAATTGCTCTTACCAAGATGGACGTGCTTGATTCTTTTAAAGAAATTAAAGTCTGCACGCAGTACAAAGCCAACGGAAAAGTTTTAAAAACATTCCCGGCTGATTGCGCATCACTTGATTCGCTTGAAACTGTGTATGAAACGCTTCCCGGCTGGAATACAGCCCTCGATGGCAGCAAGGGTTTTGACAAGCTTCCAGCCGAAGCACAGTCATATATCAAATATATTGAGGATTTTACAGGCGCCAAGGTTTCCATTGTTTCTGTTAGCCCTGATCGTGAGGCAACTATCCAGCGTTCTTTTAATTCCTAACCATCTGCACGCTAGTATCTCCTGATAGCCAAAGCTCAAGGTAGTTCATCACGATACCACATGTCTGAAATATACACAAGTAAAAAGACCAGTGAAGTTCCATTAAGAGGAATTAAAAAATGGTTATTCGGAGAGCAGGCAGCCAGACCTGAAGGCCCTCACGAGCCAGAAGAAAGCCAGATACATCACCAACACTCGTGGTGGAAGGTAATGTGTCTGACGGGGGTTGATTATTTTTCAACACTTGGCTACCAACCAGGTATTGCATTTCTTGCTGCAGGAATTCTTTCTCCAATAGCCACATTTGTACTTGTACTGTTATCATTATTCGCGGCTCTCCCTGTTTATGGGAGAGTCGCAGAAGAAAGTCCTCATGGGGAAGGTTCTATCTCTATGCTCGAAGCATTACTTCCCCGATGGAAAGGTAAATTATTTGTTCTTGTCCTTTTGGGTTTTGTAGCTACTGACTTCATCATTACAATTACCCTTTCCGCAGCGGATGCAACAGCACACATCATAGAAAATCCCTTTGCAAAAGATATTGGTTTCCTGCATCACCCTGTCATTATCACCCTTGCCCTCATACTTTTCCTCGGACTGGTATTTTTAAAAGGATTTAAAGAAGCTATAGGCCTGGCGATTGTCCTGGTGACTCTATACTTAGGCATGAATTCCATTGTCATTCTAACAGGAATCTACCATATCATCATTCATCCTACCGTATTTACAGATTGGACGACAGCCCTCTTTACAACTCATGGCAACCCGTTCTTAATGATTGGGTTAGCTTTGCTTTTATTCCCTAAGTTAGCCCTAGGTCTTTCCGGCTTTGAAACCGGCGTAGCTGTGATGCCCTTGGTAGAAGGAAATACAACAAGTGAAAATCCAATCAAAGGGCGGATTATAAACACAAAAAAACTTTTAAAAACTGCGGCTCTTATTATGAGTGTAGCTCTTTTAACGAGCAGTATAGTAACAACGACCTTAATTCCAGCTCATGAATTTGCAAAAGGTGGCGAAGCGAATGGACGAGCATTAGCATATTTAGCACACGAATATCTGGGGGACTTCTTTGGCACACTCTATGATGTAAGTACTATTATGATTCTTTGGTTTGCTGGCTCATCGGCAATGGCAGGATTATTAAATATTGTACCGAGGTATTTGCCTCGATACGGTATGGCACCTGAATGGGCACGCGCCATTCGCCCATTGGTTTTGGTTTTCACAGGGATTGCATTTCTGGTAACTATAATATTCCAGGCAGATGTAGATGCTCAGGCAGGAGCTTATGCTACCGGAGTACTAGTACTCATGACCTCTGCGGCTGTTGCGGTTACATTATCCCAATGGAAAAAAGGTAAAACCGCAAAATGGGGATTTATGATTATATCTTTTGCATTTGTATATACAACGACGGTTAATATTATTGAAAGACCCGAGGGCCTGCAAATTGCATTAATTTTTGTAGCGGCAATCGTATTTTTCTCGCTTATCTCACGGGTAATGCGTTCAACAGAACTCAGAGTAGAGACTATAGAGGTGGATGACAAGGCCCTAGAGTTAATTCAGAGAATTGCAGCACAAGGCCCAATCCGCATAATTGCTAACCGCAAAGATAAAGGTGATGCTGCTGAATATGCATGGAAAGAAAATGAGAAAAGAGAAGATAACCATATCCCTTCAACCGATGATATCTTGTTCTTTGAAGTAAGTGTCGCTGATGCATCTACATTTGTAGGGGTTCTTAAAGTAAGAGGTGTTGAAATCGAAGGCTTTAAAATCCTTCGCGCTGAAAGCTCAGCTGTACCTAATGCTATTGCAGCATTTATGCTGTATCTACGAGATAAAACCGGGAAAATACCTCACATATACTTTGGATGGACAGAAGGCAACCCACTCTCTCACATGATGAAGTATGTAGCTTTTGGCGAAGGCGATACTGCACCTGTCACAAGGGAAGTATTACGTCAGGCAGAAAAAAATGCTGATCGCCGTCCTTCAGTTCATGTGGGAGGTTGATTATCTAATTACAGTTTCTCCTAAATTATACCCTAATACTATATTAAAATCTTCGGATTACGATGTCTTTATAAAATCATTTTCGATCTCACCACTTAATTTTTTATCTTATGGCAATTCGTTTTACAAAATCAATTACAGACCTACAGGCTGAAGCAGAGGAAGGACATGGTTTAAAACGTACGCTTAGCGCATCAGGCCTTATTGCTTTGGGTATAGGTGCTATTATTGGCGCCGGACTCTTTTCATTGACAGGTATTGCAGCAGCAAATAATGCCGGTCCAGCAGTAACACTT
>DASPKH010000001.1:0-8798 GCA_035628175.1 Patescibacteria group bacterium | reverse complement strand
GTAATGTCCGCCGCGATTTTCCCGGCCAGGATCCCCAGTGGGTAATTGCCAAGCAGAATCGGGAAAAAATACATGAAAAATGGCCTGAAAAACAGCACATCAAAGACTTCCGCAAAGCCGAACTCAACGAAAATATGCCCGAGGATTTTTAAAAAGTCCTTAAAATGAAACGGCTTCCCTTTTTCACGCCTCTGCCGCCATGCTGAGCGTGCGTCTCGGAAGATGATCACTGAGAAAAACGACAGGTTTTCGCTCCACGCACCTGCCACCGCCGTCACAACCTTATTCCCGCCCGACAGCTGAAACGCAATATACGACGCGCCAAAAGCAGCTATAATAGCAGCTATTTCACTCGGCAGATAACGCCTCAGCCACTCCTTTGCTTTTTTCTTCATGAATTATACAGTTTCAACTTCCTTTTTAAAATCTCCTTTCGCTTCAATTTCCGCGCCACGCTCAGCAATCTTTTTAAGCAGCACCTGGATATGTTCAATTTTCGCAAGCGGGTTCATCAGCGTAAATTTTAAAAACGTGTTACCGCCGATGCCTGTTTGCCCGATGACAGCGTCGCCTTTCAGTAGCAGGTCAATTTTTATCGCTGAATTAATCTCGTTGATTTCCTCGTTTTTAAAAACTTCTGACGGCAGGTAGCGAAAAACGACCGTGTTGATGGACGGCTCTGCCGCAAGCTGAAAACGCTCGTCGGCTTTGATCAATTCAGCCGTTTGCTGCGCCAGGTGAAGCGTGTAGTCAATAATCTCACCCATCATTTTCCGCCCAATCATCTGTAGCGTGAGGAACGGTTTTAAAACGTCAAAGCGGCGCGTGGTCTGGATGGACTTGTACACAAGGTCGAGGATGCCATGCTGCACGTTGCTCTCCGGATTGAGATATTCCGCATTGAGGTTCATTAACATAAAACGCGATTTTTCTTTTAAAAGAAATGCGCTGCACGAGATCGGCTGGAAAAATAATTTGTGGAAATCTACCGTAATTGAATCTGCTTTTTCTATTCCCGCAAGTTTATTTTTAAAAGTGTCGCTCAATATCAAAGCGCCACCAAACGCTGCGTCCACATGAAACCAGATGCCGTTTTGCTCAGCAATTTCCGCGATTTCATTCAATGAATCAATACTGCCGAAATCCGTTGTTCCCGCCGTCCCGACCACCGCCACCGGAAGCAAACCTTCACTTTTTAAAAGCTCGATTTTTTCTTTTAAAACTTGCGGCTTCATGCGGAAATTCTCATCTGTTGCAATTGTAACAACAGCATTATGCCCCAACCCCAAAATCGCCGCCGACTGCTGAACGCTGAAATGCGCCACGTCCGAGCAGACAAACCTGAAGCGCGACGCCTCTGCCGGAAGCCCTTTTTTCTGAATATCCCAGTGCAGATTTTTAAAAGCGTAGTAATCGCGTGCGAGCATCAGCCCCATAAAATTCGACTGCGTACCACCACTCGTAAAGATCGCGTCAGCATCCTCGCCATAGCCAAAAAGCCTGCACAATTCATCTGAAAAGCACTGCTCCAGCATGGACGCGCCGGGCGCCTGGTCCCACGAATCCATAGACTGGTTGGTCGCGCTGATAATCACCTCAGCCGCAAGCGATGGCAGCAAAACCGGACAGTGCAGGTGCGCTAGGCAATTCTCATGCGTTACCGACAGTGTATTTTTAAGCACGAGGTCTTCTGTCAGCTGGAATGTTTCGGCAAGGGGCGCGGGAGCTTCGGGAAAATAATTAAGCTTTTTAAAAGCCTCCATCTGTTCACGCGGCGAAAGTCCTTCATACGGCTTTTCGAGGTTTTTAAAAAAGTTGGATACGGATGTTGACGCTGAGCGGATAAGCGATTCGTACTGCGAAACAGCTTCCGTGGAATTATGCAGAAAAAAACGCGAAAAGTCTGGCGTTTTGGTGGTACTCATGATTTTGAAAAGTATTCTGGTGTAATTGTAAAAAAACAAAGGGAGAATTGCTTCTCCCTTTTAAAGATATTCGCCACGCGTATCTTAGTTTACGCTTGGTTTGGCATGTAAAACAGTCTCAAACGCGTTCCCGAGATCAGTTGCGATATTGACAGTTTCTAGCATTGCCATTTCAGCATGAACGCTTTCTTCAGCAGCGGCAAGTGCGCTTTTAAAGATTTCGCATACGTGGTCAATCTGCTCTTCGGTGATGATGAGCGGTGGCAACATGCGAACAACGCTTGAGTGACGTCCGCCTAACTCCACCATCAACCCGCGTTCGATACATGCCGCACGAACTTTTTTAGAAAGCTCAGGGAATGCAGCGGGATGGCCGAGGCGGTTTTCCGGTTTTAAAGGATTGATGAGCTCGATGCCGATCATGAGGCCTTTTACGCGGATGTCCCCAATCACGTTTGTCGTTTCAGCGATAGCCTGCAGGTTCTTTTTAAAGCGCTTGCCCATTTCAACAGCGCGCTCGGCAAGGTTGTTTTCTTTGATGAACTGCATGTTCACGCGGCCAGCTGCCATTGCCAGCTGGTTTCCACGGAATGTTCCGGTATGCGCGCCGGAATTCCAGACGTCAAGGCGTTTGTGGTACATCACAGCTGCAAGTGGAAGTGAGCCGCCAAGCGCTTTTGACATTACAACGACGTCCGGCGTAATACCCGAATGCTCAAATGCGAACATCTTGCCCGTACGGCCAAAGCCCGTCTGCACTTCGTCAATGATGAGAAGAATATCGTGCTCGCGCGTGATACGGCGGATTTCCTGCATGAAGAAGTCCGATGCCGGTACCGTGCCGCCCTCACCCTGAACAACTTCCATAAGGATCGCAGCAGGTTTCACTATACCGCTTTCGGCGTCAGTAAGCATGTTTTCAATATAATTGATACACGCTACATCACAGTCAGCTGCGCCACTTACGCCCATCGGGTTGCGGAACTGGTAAGGGAATGGCAGAAATTGTACGCCCGCCATCAGGCCTGAAACAGGTGCTTTCGTGTCCACGTTGCCCATAACGGCAAGTGCGCCATTGGTCTGGCCGTGGTAGCCGCCGTGGAATGCAAAGATACCATTACGCCCAGTAGCGATTTTGGCAAGCTTGATCGCAGCTTCGATTGCGTCAGCGCCTGATGGCCCGCAGAACTGCACTTTTGCATCTTTTGAAAATTCAGCCGGAAGCGTTTTAAAAAGCTCCTCGACGAAGGCATCTTTTACCGGTGTCGTCATATCAAGCGTCAGCAGCGGCAGGTCGCTTTCCACAGCTTTTAAAACCGCGTCTTTCACGACCGGGTGATTGTGACCGAGAGCGAGCGTTCCCGCACCGCAAAGGCAGTCGTAAAACAAGTGCCCATCCACATCTTTTACAAAAATGCCGCGTGCCTGCTCCATCACGATTTTAAAATTTTTGGCGTAGGTACGCGCGTTGGATTCCGTATGCGCTTGGCGTGAAATGTATTGACTGGTGTTTGTGCTTTCGGAGTGGTTGCGGCGTTCGCCCGGCTGTGCAGTGATTTGTGCCGGATCGAAGCTTTCAGGAAGCTGAATCCTCATGGTGCCTTTTAAAACGGTGAAACTTTGTGAATTTTGGTGCGCAAAGTTATTGCTAATTCGCCGTACTGGCAAATGAATTTTTGTTTAAATAACGAATTATCAATGTTTTAAAAATATCTTAATACACTTCACCTTTGGCCGCTCGCTCCAGCCGCCGCGCCTCTATCGTCCGCAGCTTTTCGGCAACAACTTTCGCCAGGTCAATGCCGCGGGCATCAGCGTAATTTAAAATTGCTATAAAAACATCAGCCGTTTCGTCTTCCACACGCTCGCGCGGAATATCTTTGCCTTTCCACAGTTTCTTTTCGAGATTCGCCAGTTCGCCCGCCTCGCCGCACAGCTCCAGGCAGAAAAACTCCGGCGTCCGCTTTGGAAAATTCTCCTGCTGATATGTGTTTAAAACTTCTTGAATTGCCGGGAGATTTTCCTCAACGGTCGAAACCATGTTTTTAAAAGAAGTGTCGTTCATGTATTTTTAAAAGGATTTGTGTTTTAAAATGGAAAAACTCACGCCACTTCAGCATGAGTTTTTAAAACTGGTACTTTTATCACTGAAAGGCTATTTACTTGGCTCTTGGCTTATCAGAAATGCTATTCCACTCATGTTCCATCCTTTTCATCAGCAGTGCGTTATCAAAATTCACAGAACCTTTTGGAAAGAGTGTTTCATCTTCAAAAAAAGTGGACTTTACATGAGTAACGTCAAGGGGCTGCACCTGCCAGTCATATACGTTAAGTTTTAAACCTTCGTACTTATTGTCATTGGGAGAATAACCAACTGCGCCATTTTTAAAAAAGCAGGATGCATTTTCAAGATTTTTAAAAACCGAATCTGGATTAAACACCTCTGTTTCGCGCGCATCGATGGAAATACAGGTTTCATCAGAGCTGACAAAGTCCACATGATAATTACCTTCCGCTTCCTGCACATTAAACTTCGCGAGATAATGTTTGCCGGGAAAAATCCGGCCTCCAACAAGCGAATTCAATCGTAAGGAAGTATCACGGCGCGGAATATATACACCCTCTTTGCCCTGCCCATCCTCGTCCCATTCTACAGCGATCCGATGCGCGCCGTTTTCTGAAGAAACTCCAACGAAATCAGGCATTCCTTTGGGCTTAATATTTTTAAGGCGAATCAGGCAAATCCCAACAATCGCTTTATCCTGATATACTTTCGGCCTGAATGGCGCCGGAATAATCCTACGAACGACATCAGGGTCAGCCGTGAAATTTATCAGAATCCGTCGGTCAATATAGCCGTGCATCACAGGAAAATTCATGGCTGAACTCAAAATGATTTTTAAAAAATTAATCGCGCCAGCGAACAAACCTATTTTAAAAAAACTCACTAACCCAACAACTCTCTAACTCACTAACGCTATTCCACATCCTCATCATCATCCGGCGTTGTATCGCCTGGCGCCTTTTCGCGAACTCGGTAGCCCACGCCGCGGATACTTTGTATCACACGTGGAGTGCCATCCTTTTCAATTTTATTACGCAGGCGCTTGATATAGACGTCAATAATATTTGATTCCGGGTCGAAATTGTGCTTCCATACATGCTGGATAATCATGCTGCGACTGAGAATCCGGTTTTTGTGGCGCATGAGGTATTCGAGCAGGGCGTATTCCTTCGTCGTCAGCTCGATCTCCTGCCCGAATCTGTAGGCCAGGTGCGAAACCGTGTCAAGTGTGATGTCGCCACACGTAATTTTCGTGGACTTTTCCGGGCTGGAACGGCGCAGAATGGAGCGCAGCCGCGCGGCTAATTCCTCAAAATGGAACGGCTTTGCAAGGTAATCATCTGCGCCAAGGTCTAAGCCCTGCACGCGGTCTTCCGTTGTGCCACGCGCCGTGAGCATCAGCACAGGTGTTTTTTTGCCTGCCGAGCGAATGTCATTCAGCACAGAAAAGCCATCTTTTTTCGGCAGCATCACGTCGAGCACGATAGCGTCGAACTCGTTGTTGATCGCCATGTCCAGCCCTTCTTCGCCGTCGCTCGCGGTCTCCACGATATAGCGCTCTTCCTCAAGCCCGTTTTTTATAAAATTGGCAACTTTGCGCTCGTCTTCTACTACTAATATTCTCATGATTTTTTGCTTTTAATTATTCAGCAAATAAGCCGATCTCATCAATTTCTTTTAAAAAACCAGGATTTTTAAATCCCGAATCACCACTAAAATACATATAATAATCGTACCCGAAACGAATCACGTTATTCGATGCGGTGCAGTGCAGCTCGCACCACAAATAATCCCGCAATATCAGCTGCACAATCGGCGTAAAGCTTTTCACTTTAAAAACTTTACCTTCCGCAACTTCTTCGTATTTTTTAAAAAGCTCTCTGTCTCTATCCACAAAATCTTTTATAAGAGAGTGCTTCTCGACAGATTTTGTAATAATTCCATCGCATCCAGACCTTTTTAAAAACAGATTTACGGCCTGAATATACTTATTTTCAATTTCAGAATATTCTTTAAAAGTTAAAGTTCCATTTTTAAAAGATTTGCCAACATCAGAATAGCTCATCCATTCATCCGCTGTATAGCGTCCTTCAGTATCACGCAATGCCGGATTGTATTTGTAATGCGTAGTGCCTTAAAACGCCATTCATCCATATAATTCAACCTTTTAAAAAAGCCAACAGCTAACCGCCAATAGCCAACAACCTTTTTAAAACCTCTTCCGCACAAACACATTGTATACTTCGCGCATGCCGCCGGAAGTCTCCAGCACCATATAGTACATGCCATTTGGCACGAGCTTGCCGTCGAGCGTGGTGCCGTCCCAGCGCTCGCAGAAAATCGTGTTTGCCGTGCGGGTGATATTCACGGCGGGCTCGGCGATGAGGCGGTCGCTCTGGTCGTAGATGCGCAGCGTGACGTTCGCGTCCTGCGGTAGCGTGTAGAAGACTTCCAACACCTGCGCAGTCGGCGAAAATGGATTTGGCGCGACGGTCTGAATGAGCTTTTGCGCTGTGTTACTTATGAGCGTGTCCGTGCGCAAACATGAGCTTCCGCAGCAAAAACGAATCATAAATTGCTCGGGCAGGCCCGCCGGCTGCTGCCACATAAAACTGCCACTCGGCTGTGCGCTTTTAAAAATCTCTGTAAATGTCGCGCCGCCGTCGGCTGAATATGAAATGCTCATCGAATCGCACGCAATTGCGCCTGCACTCCATGAAAGCGTTCTTTCCGGGCAAAGCGTTCCCGGCATGGCGGCGAGCTGGACCGCGATTTTTTGGGGAAGAATTCTCACTGAATAAATTGCCGACGTGTCCGCCGCGTTTTTAAAACGGTTCGTACCGATAGCGCGAACGAAAATCACACTGTCACGGTCGCGCCCGAGGCATTCAAAAAAGCTCACACACGGCGCCAAAAAACTCGCCAAAAAAGCATTGCTGCTTACTGCTTCTGTTTTTAAAGGCTGCCACGTGCCGCCGCGCTCACGGTATTGGATTATCACCGAATCCACGCATTCCGTCGTTCCGTCTATTGTCAGCACGTCACCAACGGTTGCGGTTTGAAGCGGTGACTGCGTAATAGTCAAAGCAGGTTGCGCAAATTGCAGAATTGCCGTAGAATCGCTGTTTTTAAAACGATTTTCCTCAACGATGAACCGCCCGCTTTTGCCGAAAATCCGCGCATCGGGAATGAGTGTGTAGCGGCTTGTGTCCGTTGTGCTTTTAAAAGTGGAATCAAGCAAAACTCGCGCGCCGCTCGGCGAATTAGCCAGGTATTCCTGAAAATAAATGCTCGCGCCGGACTGAATTGCCGTGATATTTGTAAAGGTAATCATCAGTGAATCGCCCGCGCAGTAGCTCTGAAAAGGCGTTTGCTGAATAATCGGGTCGAGAACGCGAAGTGAATTTGGAATGAATTTTCCAAAAACATAGAGCTGGCGTGAGGTAGTAATGATCAAGTCATTAAAGCCATCGCCTTCGAGGTCAGCGATTTGCAACGCAGTGATATTTTCATTACCAAAATCGTGCGTGAAAACTGTTTCAAACGGTTCGCCAAGCAGGAAACGTGTGTTGGAATAATCTCGCATTTTTAGAACGGTCAGCTCCGAACCATTCACGATAAAAATTTCATCTTTTCCGTCCGGTGCGCCATCAAAATCATTCACCGCCGCAATGTACCCATTAATTTTAAAAGAGCAAATTGTGTCGAGCGGCTGGAGGAAAGTGCCTGTAGGAAATGGTTTAGGCGTGCGCGTACCCTCACGGTACCTCAGCACAAAAAGCCTGCTTGCGGCAAAGGCGAATTCGCGCGAGGTCTGCGTTGCGATAATTTCGCGGCCTGTATTGTTCGGATAAAATGGCAGATTTTCATTTACTACAGTACCATCCAGATTTCCCTGTGCAATCTGCCACAAATGGTTACGCCCGCCTTTAAAAGGCAAATTGGCAATGCTGTCCGGCGATGTTATAAGCGTTCCATCCGCTTTAAAAAGATGCAGACGTGCGACCCCACGTGAGCTGTCGCGCGCTGTGTATTCTTCTGCAATCACAATATATGGCTGCTCGCTCCCCTGGCTATTGTCAAGCTGTACATAATATGGGCGGATCTGCGGGCGTGAATTCGTCGTGTCTTTTAAAAAGTACGAGAGGTTCCGCGGTTGAAACCCTGTTGAAATCTGTGTGCCTTGCAATTCTGTATTGATCAGATATGGAATGTCAGCTTGGGTAGAAATCCCCTGGGAATTTGTCAGTGAATCCTTTAAAGTTATATCAGGAAAAATGGGCAGAAGTAGCCCGACACGCCCTCCGGAAAGCTGTGTCATGGATGGCTGCTCGGGCAATATCTGCGGTGTGACCTGAAAACGGGTAGCAGGATTATCGCTGATATTGCGGTAAAGAATATTTGGCGTCGCAGCACTAAGGTTGAACTGCGTCAGGCCACGAAAAAAATTTGCAACTTGTAACAAATCGGTTGTATCACGCTGTGGTCGGCTCATATTCGCTATCGCGAAAATCCTTGTATCAGCACCAGTATTGATGCCAAAAATGGGCCGTAGCCCTGCAAAATAGTTTGGTTTGTACGAACGAAGATCGGCTATTAGACGTCCGACAAGAGCAACCGTGTCATTTCGGTGGTCGAAGCCCATTATATAGGCAAGCGCTGATGTGTCCTGCAGGTTTTGAAATTCAATTGATTCAAGGCCGAGAACAGCAGGAAGATTAGAGTTTAAGAATGGGGATGCGCCGGTGGTATCAAAAAGCGCAGAAATAGATTGTGCATAATTCGGTGCAGGAGTTTGCGCGAGAAGG